>NZ_JBSGBG010000011.1:0-220846 GCF_053601135.1 Actinosynnema sp. NPDC004786
GGGGAAGAGCGTCCCGCCAGGCCTGCCGGCTTCGTCCAGCCTAAGGCACCCGAACCCATGTCAAATCGAGCCTCGGTGGTGGTGTGGCGGGTCCGTTGTGGGCGGGTTGTGCGATGTGGCTGCTTGCCGGGAATGCCGCGCTGGGCCGGCGCTCTCCCCCGAACGCCGGCCCAGCGGGTTGGGTGGCTTTCCCCCCTGGTTCCCCCCACCAAGAGCCACCCGGCGCCGATCCCGACTCGTGTGATCAGCGCGCTTCCAAGTTCCCACGACTTCGTGCGGTTGAGCTAAACAGCGGCTAAACCCGGGAGGTCAAGGCTTCAAGAGCCGTTCGGACCAACATCGCCCGGGGTGAGCCGAGGCGTTCGAACAGCCGAAGCGATTCCGCCAGCTCGGCTTGCGCGGCAACGCGTTCGCCCCGTTTGACCAGGACCGATCCGAGCACTTGGCGGCCGAACGCCTCCTCGAACTGCATCGAGCCGCCGTGGGCCAGTTCGACGCCCTGGCGGGCGTGTTCCTCGGCTTCCGGTAACAGGCCCAGTTCGGCGTACAGCTCGGCCAGGTTGTTCAGCGCGACCGCGTAGGCGCGTTCGTCGCCGTTGCGGTGGTAGATCTCCATCGCGAGGAACTGGTGCCGGGCCGCGCGTTCCCGCTGCCCGAGACGTTGCTCGACCTGGGCGAGGTTGTTGAGGACCGTGGCCTCGCCGAGCGCGTCACCGTCCCGGCGGGCCAGTTCGACGGCTTCCCGGTGGTGGCCCAGGGCTTCCTCCACCCGTCCCTCGGCGACGAGCGCCAGGGCGAGTTGGTCGAGGGTCATGACCAGGTAGCGGGGTTCGCCCAGCTCGACCGCGATGCGGTGGGCCAGCTCGGCCTGGTCGAGGGTGCCGCGCAGGGCGCCGGCCCGGTTGTTGATGTCGTGCATGGCGTTCAGCACGAGCATCTCGCCGCGACGGTCGCCGATGACGCGGGCCGACGCCAGGCCGAACTCGGCCATCGGCCGCCACTCGCGGCTCACGAGCCTGGTCACGCAGTAGGTGTGCACGAGGCGGACCAGTTGCCAGACCTGCTCGTGCAGCCCGGCCTCGGAGCCCGCGTGCACGAGGGCGATGAGGTTGGACCACTCCTTGTCGAACCAGGACAGGGCCTGGGCGGACGTGGCGGGGCGCGCGCCGGCGACCTCCCCGGTGAAGTCGAGGCCGTCGGACGCCGGCCGGATCAGCCGCCGGGCGTGGTCGCAGGCGCACAGGTAGTGGTCCATCAGGCGGCGCAGGCCGCGCTCGCGGTCGGTCACGACCCCGCGCGCGTAGAGGCGGACGAGGTCGTGCAGGACGAACCCGCCCCGCCACTGCTCCACCAGCAGGTGGGCGTCGGCGAGGTCGGCGAGCCGGGCGGCGGCCGTGCCGAGGTCGATGTCGCAGACGGCGGCGATGCTGTGCGGGCTCACCCAGCGGCCCGGCACCAGGCCGGCGGCGCGGAAGGTCTCGGCCAGTTCGGGCGGGAGGTTGCGGTAGGACACGGCGAGCGCCCGCTCGACGCCGACGCCGGTGTCGGCCAGGTCCAGGGTGCGCAACCGGGAGTCGTCGTCGGACAGTTGCGCGACCAGGGCCTCGACCGTCCACTCGGGACTGAACACGAGCTTGGCGGCGGCGATGCGCAGGGCCAGCGGGAGGTTGCCGCACAGTTCCACGAGCATCCGGACGGCGGCCGGCTCCTGGTCCGACAGCGGTTTGCCGACGACCTCGTCGACCAGGCGGATCGCTTCCTCGTCGGACAGCGTGTCGAGGGTGAGCATCCGCGCGCCGTTGCTGACCACCAGGGACTCCAGGCGGCGGCGGCTGGTCACCAGGACCACGGAGCCCGCGCCGGGCGGGAGCAGCAGGCGGACGTGCTCGGGGTCCCAGGCGTCGTCCAGCACGACCAGGACGCGGCGCTTGGCGAGCACCGACCGGTAGAGGCCGACCCGGTCGTCCAGGTCGCGCGGGACGCCGTCGGCGGGCACGCCCAGCGCCAGCAGGAACCGGGACAGCACCTCGGCCGGCTCGACCGGGTCGCGGTCGGGCGCGAAGCCGTTCAGGGACGCGAACAGCAGGCCGTCGGGGAACTGCTCGGCCCGCCGGTGCCCCCACGTGACGGCGAGCTCGCTCTTGCCGATGCCCGCCGCGCCGTTGACCACCGCGATGGTGGTGGCGGACAGGTCGCGGCCGTCGCACAGGCGGTCCAACCAGCCCAGCTCCTCGTCGCGGCCGATGAACCCGCTGGCCGCGGCGGGCAGCTGGGCCGGCACGACCACGCCGGGGCGCGGCGGCACGAGCGCCGGCTCGGCCGGGTCCGGCGAGCTGAGCGCCGGGTCGTCGCGCAGCACCTGCTCGTGCAGGACGCGCAGGCCGGGGCCGGGGTCGATGCCCAGCTCGTCCACGACCCGGCGGTGGAAGCGCTGGTAGGCCTCCAGCGCGTCGGCGCGCCGGCCCGACCGGTACAGGGCGCGCATCATGTGGCCCACGAGCCGTTCCCGGAACGGGTACTCGTTCACCAGCTGGCGCAGCTCCCCCACCAGCTCCAGGTGGCGGCCCAGCTCCAGCTCGGCCTCGATGCGCTCCTCGAGCGCGGCGAGCCGCAGCTCCTCCAGGTCGGTGGTGACCGGGTCGCCCGGCACGTCCGCGAGCACCTGGCCGCGCCACAGGCCGAGGGACTCGCGCAGCAGCTGGGCCCGGATCGGCGCGGGCTTGCCGCGGGCGCTCGACACCAGCTGCCTGGCCCGGTGGAAGTCCAGCCGCCACGGGTCGACCGAGAGCTGGTAGCCGGGCGGGGTGGTCAGTATCCGGGCGGAGCCGGCCGGGTCGGCCTCCTCCAGCATCCGCCGCAGCCGCGACACGTAGCCGTGCACGATCGTCCTGGCCGTGGCCGGCGGGTCGTCGCCCCACAGGCTGTCCACGATCTCGTCGATCGGCACGACCCGGTTGGCCTCCAGCACGAGCATCGCGAGCAGGCCGCGCATCCCCTTGCGGCCGATGACGAGCTGTCGGCCGTCCGCGAGCACCTGCAACGGTCCGAGGACGCCGAACTCCAGCCCGCTCTTGCTCCGGTCAGCCATGCCCCTCCCCCGCCTGGTGTGCTTCTGGCTCGGTCACTGGATCAGGTGCGTCGGAGGCCCCGTTGGATACCTGTGAGTAAATGTTGCTTGCTCAACTAGTCGTGCTGCCATGACCGGACGGGCGTCCGGCGGCTAGGGTTTTGGCCCCGGACGTCCCGGCCGAGTTCTGGGCGAGTGCAGGAGGGCGAGTGCCGCGCGAGCCGATGAACGTGGTCGACCGTGGGGCCGCCTGCCTGTTGGGCGGCGCGCTGGGCGACGCCCTCGGCGCGCCCGTCCAGTACCTCGGGTGGGCCGACATCCAGCGGGACCACGGCCCGGAGGGCGTGCTGGAGCCGCCGCGCCCCGCGCTGGTCACCGACGACACCCAGCTCACCCTGTTCACCGCCGACGGCTACCTGCGCGCCTGGGTGCGCGGTCGGAACACCGGCGAGTGGGACCCGATCGAGGTCGTCTGGCAGAGCTACCGGCGCTGGCTGACCACCCAGCAGGTCGCCGCGCCGGAGCCGGGCGCGGTCGGGCTCGTGGGCGACGAGCGGCTGTACTCCAGCCGGTCGCCGGGCCTGACGTGCCTGCGCGCGCTGGCCGCCGACACGCCGCCGACGCCCGAGCAGCCGCACAACGAGTCGTCGGGCTGCAACGGCGTCACGCGCACCGCGCCGGCCGGGTTCGCGCCGAGCGCGGAGATCGCCTACGACCTGGGCTGCCGGTTCGCCGCGCTGACCCACGGCGGCACCGGCGGGTGGGTGTCCGGTGGCGCGTTCGCGCTGCTCATCCATTTGCTGGCGGTGCGCGGCCGACCCGTGCGCGAGGCGGTGGACCAGGTCATCGGGCGCGTGCTGCGCGACGACCCGTACACCGCGAACACGCTGAACCGGGCGGTCGTGTTCGCCGACGAGCACCGGGCGCTCGGCTTCGAGTCGGTGCGGGTCGACCGGCTGGGCAGCGGCTGGACGGGGCCGGAGGCGCTGGCGATCGCCGTGCACACGGTGCTCGTGTACCCGAAGCGGTCGCAGTTCGTGGACGCGGTGCGCGCGGCGGCCAACCACTCCGGCGGCAGCGACGCGACGGCCGCGCTGACCGGGAACATCCTGGGCGCGCTGCACGGCACGGAGGCGTTGCCGAGGGACTGGCTGGCGAACCTCGAACTGGTGGACCTGCTCACCCGCCTGGGCGCGGACCTGGGCCGCTCCGTGGTCGGCCACGAGTTCGACTACAGCCAGTACGCATGAAGCCGGCCTCGGCACGCACGTTCCCGAAAGCGTGCGACCGAGGCCGGCTCTCCACGCGGTCTGCGCAGGAACACGCCCCGAGCGCGGAACCCGGCTGACCTGGCCGTGGAGCGGGAAAACCCGTGGCGGAACCGTAGCAGAGCGCGTGTGAGTGGTCACAGCCGGCCCACCCCTTGTCCGTCAGGACGGCCGGTCGTCGTCGTCCGCCGGCTCCGGCGGGTCGTCGTCCCGGTCGTCCACGCCGTACCGCTCACGCGTGCGTTCGGCGCGGTCCGGGGCGTCGTACCGCTCCAGCAGGTCCGCGACGTCGCGGCCGGACAACGGGTGGTCCTCGGGTTCGAAGGGGGCGTCGGCGGCGGCCCCGCCGACGGTGAACGGCGACAGCGGCGCGCCGGAGGCCAGCCGACGCCGCAGTCCCTCGTCCACCTCCCGGTCGCCCGCCGCCGTGAGCCGGGCGGGCGTGCCGATCAGGTCGCGCGCCTGCCCGGCGTTGTGGGCGAACCACCACACCACCACGCCGCCCGGGGTCGGCACGTCCCGCCCGAGGTGGGCGCGGACCGCGCGTTCGGCGGCGGCCTCCTCGTCCCACGCGCGCCGCCGCTCGCGGAGGTCCGCCGGTGCGGGTTCCAGCCGCACGTCCGTCGCCCAGGCCACCACGTGCCGTCCCGGGTCGTCCTCCCGTCGGGCCAGGAGGTCGGCCAACGCCTGCGTCGCGTCGGCGTCCCCCGGGTGGCGACGGACGGTGAACCGCAGCGCGCGCTGCACCACGGCGTCCACGGCCACGGCGCCGGGCGCGGCGTGGCCGGCGGCGTCGGGGTGCGGCCGCCAGTGCACCGTGCAGGCGAACGTGAACCGGCGGTCGGGCAGCGCGCTCGGCAGGCTGACCGGCGGCAGCGCCCGCCACTCCGGCGCGGGCGGCACGGGCTCGCGCTCCTCCTGCCGCCGGGTCCCGGCCCGCGACCACGCCCGCCGGCGCCGGGCGACGGCCGCCGCGGCGACGAGCGCGAGCATCACGAGCGCGATCACCCACACCGCGATCGCGGCTCCGGTCGTGCCCTCGGTCATCGGCGGTCCTCCCCCGGTCGGTCGGCGGGCGCGGGCCGGCGACCGCGCAGGGGGACGCCGGCGACGGTCCCGGCTCCGGTGACCGTGGCGACGCCGTGCCCCGCGACCGGTCGTTCCCCCCTGGTCGTCGCTCGACCCCCGCGACCGGCAGGCTCCCGCTTCGGCGGCCGCCGGGGTGTCCGCCGCCGGACACTTCGGCTGTGGCGCGTGTCACACCCCGGCGTGCCGCTTCAGCGCGTCCGGGTCGGCGATCACCAGCCGCGGGCCGGGCCGCAGCGCGCCCCCCTCCTTCAGCCGCTGGAGGTGCAGCGCGACCGTGCTGCGGGCCAGGCCCAGCGCGTCGGCCACCTCCCGCTGCGAGAACGGCACGCGCGGGCTGCCGTCGTCGGCGAGCGACACGATCTCCAGCAGCAGGCGGGCGATCCGGCGTTCCGGCGGGAAGTGCACCAGCTGGACCTGGTAGGGCACGGCCTGGGACAGCTTCGACACGACGTAGTCGGTGAGCGCGCCGTGCGCGCGGTGCTCGTCCAGGAACGCGTCGAAGGCCGCCGCCGGGAGCACCCGCGTGGCGCAGCGGTCGACCGCGCGCACGGACGCGGTGCGCGGACCCGCCGACCGGACCGCGATCTCGCCGAGCAGGTCGCCCGGACCGCGCAGGGTGATCAGCAGCTGCCCGCCGTCCGGCTCCGCGCCGAGCACCTTCACGCGGCCGGACACGAGCGCCAGCACGGTCGTGCCCGGGTCGCCCTGGCGCAGCAGCCACGAGCCGGGCGGGTGCACGCGCGCCACGCCCCGGTCGAGCAGCGCCCGCCACCTCGTCTCCCCCAGCAACGCCCGGAAACCCCGCGGTGGTGTGGCAGGTGAGCCGGTCACCCACCACTGTCTACCGCAGCCGGGCGCGGCGCACCGCGCCGGTCCGCTCCCGGTCGCGAACCTGTCGGCGAGCTGTTGATCGTCACGCCGCCCGGCCGAGCGCTTCGCCCGCCGCGCGGGGGTGTCGCACCATGGGCGGGTGGACAAGGGCACCCCGGTTCGACTGCTCGTGGTGGACGACGAGCCGCACATCGCGGACCTCGTCGCGACGGTGGCACGGTACGAGGGCTGGCAGGCGGTGACCGCGGGCAGCGGCGAGGCCGCGTTGCGGACCGCCGCCGACCTCCGCCCCGACATCGTGGTGCTCGACCTGATGCTGCCCGACCTGGACGGCTTCACCGTGCTGGACCGGCTCCGGTCGTCCGGGGCGATGGTGCCGGTGGTGTTCCTGACCGCCCGCGACGGCACCGCCGACCGGGTCGCGGGCCTGACCCGCGGCGGCGACGACTACCTGGTCAAGCCGTTCTCGGTGGAGGAGCTGATGGCCCGGCTGCGGGCCGTGCTGCGGCGCTCCACCGGGCCCGCGTGGAAGCGGTCCGTGCTCGAGGTGGCCGACCTCGCCCTGGACGAGGACACCCGCGAGGTCCGGCGCGGCGGCCGGCTCGTGCCCCTCACGCCGACCGAGTACGAGCTGCTGCGCTACCTGATGCGCCGCTCGCCCGCCGTGCTGACCAAGGCCCAGATCCTCGACCACGTGTGGGAGTACGACTTCGGCGGCCGGTCCAACGTGGTCGAGCTGGTCGTCTCGCACCTGCGGCGCAAGCTGCACGACGGCGGCGCGCCGCTGATCCACACCGTGCGCGGCGTGGGCTACGCGCTGCGCCGGGCCGCGGAGTGACCCGCCGGCTGCGCCTCGGCACGCGCCTCGCGCTGGGCCTGGGCGCGCTGGCGCTCGCGGTGTTCGCGGTCGTCGGCACGGTGATGGCGCGCAGCATGCAGGACTACCTGGCGCACCGGCTGGACGACCAGATGGCGACCACGCAGTCCTCGCTGAAGAAGGACCTCGCCCGGAACGGCACGATCAAGGGCAAGGCGTACGGCTGGTTCTCGGTCGTCTACGACGTGCGCGGCGGCGAGGCGGTCCCGCGCAACGGCGAGGACCTGCCCGACGACGACCACGAGCTGACCGCGGTGGCGCTGGACGTCCGGGGCCAGGACCCGGTCTACCGCACCGAGCACCTGCGCGGCGACGGCACGTACCGGCTGCGCGGCTGCCCGGTGTCCGACGGGGTGGTGCTGGTCAGCGCCGCGCCGATGAACGACATCACCACCACGGTGCGGCGGCTCGTGCTGGTGGAGGTGGCCGCGTTCCTGCTGGCCCTGGTGGCGTTCGTGGTGATCGGGCGGGCCGTGCTGCGGCGCGGGCTGAAGCCGTTGAGCGACATGGCCCGCACCGCGCACGACATCGCGTCGCACGACCTGACCGACTCGGCCCGGCTGCCGGTGCGCGCGGAGGGCGGCGACGGCGGCGCGGAGGTCGAGGAGCTGCGCACGGCGTTCAACACGATGCTCGACCACATCGACACGTCGCTGGCCGCCCGCGCGGCCGCCGAGCAGCGGTTGCGGCGGTTCATCGCGGACGCGTCGCACGAGCTGCGCACGCCGTTGACGTCGATCCGGGGCTACGCGGACCTGTTCCGGTACGCGGCGGCGAACGCGCCCGGGGAACGCGAGGCGCACCTGGAGAAGCTGCGGTCGGAGGCGGCGCGGATGAGCGTGCTGCTGGACGACCTGCTGCTGCTCGCCCGGCTGGACTCGGCGGAGGTCGAGACGCCGTTGCGGTTGGCCGAGGGCGACCTGGCGGCGGTGGCGCGGGAGGCGGCGGACGCCTTCCGCGCCGCCCACCCGACCCACCCGCTGGCGCTGTCCGTGCCGGACGGGCCGGTGCGGCTGGTGTTCGACCCGCTGCGGCTGCGGCAGGTGGTGGACAACCTGCTCGCCAACGCGGCCCGGCACACGCCGGCGGGCACGGCGGTGTCGCTGTCGGTGTCCGCGGAGGACGGGTCGGCCGTGCTGCGGGTCGAGGACGCGGGGCCGGGCATCCCACCGGCCGACCGGCCCCGCGTCTTCGACCGCTTCTACCGGGTGGACGACTCCCGCACCCGCGACCGCGGCGGCAGCGGCCTGGGGCTCGCGGTGGTGGACTCGCTGGTCGCCGCGCACGGCGGCGCGGTGGAGCTGACCGGCGGGCCCGGGTCCACCGCCTTCACGGTCCGCCTGCCGCGCTGACCCGCCGGGGCGATCGACCTCTATAGCCTGTCCGACCGTGGGCGGGCTGCTGCGGCGGGTGCGGGCGAGGCTGGACTACGCGGCGTTCATCGGCGCGCGGGAGTGGCCGGTGCTGGTCGCGGGCGTGGGCGTGCTCCTGGGCGCGGTGACCGTGCTGCCCAGCTCGTTCGGGGTGGTGCTGTCGGTCGTCGCGCTGGTCCTCGGCGTCACGACCTTCGCCCGGGACGTGCGGCTGACGCGTGCCCGCTGGTCGGCCCACGAGTTCTCGGTGATCGCCGCCCCGTTCCCGCACGCCGAGGTGCCGCCGCCCGCCCGCTACCCGGATGCCCGGTACCTCGCGGTGCCCGGCCGCGGCACGGCGCTGGTCAGCGACGAGCTGGACGAGGCCGTGCGCGGCGCGGACCGCCCGGTCGAGGTGCTGGAGGAGCCGTACCGGCTGCCGCCGTTCCTGCGGGCCACCGCCCCGCACGTGCTGCCGCTCCGGGCTCGCGGGCGGACGCTGTTCAACGGCCGGGTCGTCGGGCTGCTCGACGAGCCCGCGGGCACGGGGCCGGTGCGGCTGCGCCACGCCCGGTTCTTCGACGGCGAGTGCTCGAACGAGCTGTGCTCGCTGCGGATCGTGGACCGCGCGTCCGGCGAGGAGTTCGACCCGCGCCGAAGGCTGCTCACCGACCCGGAGGGCCGGGTGCGGCCGCTCGCGGGCAGCGAACTGGCCGACCTGGTCGGCATCTCCACGATCGCGACGACCACCGACGACCACCTCGTGCTCGTCGTCCAGTCGCAGCGGAACACCGCCAGCCCGCTGCTGCTCGCGCCGTCCGGCAGCGGGACGCTGGAGCCCCGCGACCTCGCCGGCACGCTGCACGCGTCCGTGCGCGCCGGCATGGAGCGCGAGTTGCGCGAGGAGACCGGCCTGCGCGCCGAGGAGATCGGCTCGACCCGCGTGGTCGGTTTCGCCCGCTGGATGGAACGGGGCGCGAAGCCGGAGTTCTTCGGCGTCACCGCGCTCACGGTGAGCAGCGCGGACGTACGGGGACGCCGTGCGAAGGGCGCGGAACGCCTCTACAGCTCGCCCGTGCTGGTCGTGCCGTTCGACCTGGCGGCGGCGGGACGGCGGCTCGCCGCCGGCGCGGACCTCCTGGCGTGCGTGCCGGAGAGGGTCCGCGACGACGGTTCGCTGCCGCTGCTGCTCGCGATCAGGGCCGCCGCTTCAGCGGGCGCTCGATGACTCCGCCCACAGGTCGATGCCGGAGTCGACCGCGTGCACGTCGATCCGCTCCAGCTCGTCGTCGGTGAGCGGCGGGCCGTCCAGCGCGGCCACGTTGGCCTCCAGCTGCGCCACGCTGCTCGCGCCGATGAGCACCGAGGTGACCCGCTCGTCGCGCAACGCCCAGGTCAGCGCGAGCTGCGCCAACGACTGCCCGCGGCCGGCCGCGATCTCGTTCAGGGCGCGCACGTGCGCGAGGTTGGCCTCGCTGAGCAGGTCACCGGACAGCGACTTGCCCTGCGTGGCGCGGGAGCCCTCGGGCACGCCGTCCAGGTACTTGTCGGTCAGCATGCCCTGCGCCAGCGGCGAGAACGCGATGCAGCCGACGCCCAGCTCGCCCAGCGCGTCCAGCAGGTCCTCCTCGATCCACCGGTTGAGCATCGAGTAGGAGGGCTGGTGGATGAGCAGCGGCACGCCCGCCGAGCGCAGCAGCTCGGCCGCCTCGCGGGTCTTGCCGGCCGAGTAGGACGAGATGCCCACGTAGAGGGCCTTGCCCTGCTGCACGGCGCTGACCAGCGCGCCGACCGTCTCCTCCAGCGGCGTCTCGGGGTCGAACCGGTGCGAGTAGAAGATGTCGACGTAGTCCAGGCCGAGCCGGGACAGCGACTGGTCCAGTGAGGACAGCAGGTACTTGCGGGAGCCCCACTCGCCGTAGGGGCCGGGCCACATGTCGTAGCCCGCCTTGGTGGAGATCACCAGCTCGTCGCGGTGGGGGCGCAGGTCGTCGGCCACCATCCGGCCGAAGTTGACCTCCGCCGAGCCGTAGGGCGGGCCGTAGTTGTTGGCCAGGTCGAAGTGCGTGATGCCGAGGTCGAACGCCCGGCGCACGATCGCCCGGCCCGTCTCGTAGGGCCGGTCGTCGCCGAAGTTGTGCCACAGCCCGAGTGACACGGCGGGCAGCTTGAGTCCGCTGCGCCCGCACCGTCGGTAGGTCATCCGGTCGTACCGCGAGGCGTCGGGTAGGTAGGCCATGCGCTCACCCTGACACGCCGCACGGCGGCACGCGGCACGGCGCGACGGCCCGGTTCGGCGGTCGCGGTTCGGCCCGGCGGCCCCGGGCGGGGGTGGCCTGCGGGACGGCTCGCGGCCCGGCGGCGGGCGTGGGCGGGGTCCGTGACGCCGGAGTGGTCGCGGGGGTCGGGCCGCCGGTCGGCGCGGCATCGGGCGCGCCGGCGGTATATGATCTTGAACCTGCGGCCTGACCAGGGTCTTCCCGGTCGGGACCGTCCCACTCGGAGCCGGTGGCGGGACTTGAACCCGCAACCTTTCGCTTACAAGGCGAGTGCTCTGCCAATTGAGCTACACCGGCGTGGCCCGGAGGCCGGGAACATCGTAAGCGCCCGCACGGGGTGCTACCTGCGGCGAACGGTCTGCTCACGGTGGGCCGGCGTTGGTCCGTCCGGAGGTCGCGGGTACCGTCCGGGTGGCGTCGGGAACCCGTATAACCGCTGGCCAGCGCCATCAACAGTGATGAACGCACAGTGATCGAATCACCTGGTCAAGGTACCCCTTACGAGGGTGGCGCATACCACAGCTACGGGTGTGGCACGGTCGGGCGTGGCGGGCACGAGCGAAGGAGGTGACGCCGGGTGCGGCTGTGGCGCCGGCGGTCGCGGGACACCGGGCCGGCCCGACCGGTCGAGGGACCGTCCCTTCCGGACGACTCCACCGTCCACCTGGTACTCGACCTGGCGCTGCGCGTCGGCGAGGCGCAGATGGCGGGCGGCGCGGGCGCGGCCGACGTGACGGCCACCATCCTGTCGGTCGCGGCCGCGTACGGCCTGCCGCACACCGAGGTGGACGTCATCTACACGTCGGTCACCGTGACCTGCCACCGCGGCACGGAGGCCGCCCCGGTCACGTCCATGCGCGTGGTGCGCAACCGGGGCGTGGACTACACCCGGCTCGCGGCGGTGGAGGACCTGATCCGGCGGATCGTGGACAAGCGGATCACCGCCGCGGATGCGTCCGCCGAGATCGACCGGATCAGCCGCGCCGGCCACCCGTACCCCCGGTGGGTCGCCACGCTCGCGTGGGCGGGCATGGCGGGCGCGGTGGCGTTCCTGGTCGGCGGCGGCCCGCTGCTGGCCGGCACGGCCGCGGCGGTGACCGCGCTGATCGACCGCGTCGGCCGGCTGCTCAACCGGCGCGAGCTGCCGTTCTTCTTCCAGCAGGTGGTGGGCGGCGCGCTGGCGACCACGGTGGCGATGGTGATGTACGCGACCGGCGCGGCCCCGTCCCTGCGGCCGTCCCTGCTCGTGGCGACCGGCATCGTGGTGCTGCTGTCCGGGCTGTCCCTGGTCGGCACCGTCCAGGACGCCATCACCGGCTACAACGTCACCGCCGCCGGCCGCACGGTGGAGGTCGCGCTGCTCACCGCGGGGCTCATCGCGGGGGTCGCGCTCACCCTGCGGGCGGGCGTGCAGTTCGGCGTGCGGACGACCATCACCGAGCCGCTGCCGCCGCTGATCTCCGACGTGCCGGTGCAGCTCCTGGCCGGCGCGGCCACGTCCGCGTTCTTCGCCCTGGCCAACTACGCGCCGCCGCGCACGCTGCCCATGGCGGCCGCCGCGGGCGCGCTCGGCGCGAGCACGTTCGGCCTGCTCACGCTGGTCGGCGTCAACACCGTCACGGCCGCCGCCGCGGCCGCCACCCTGGTCGGCTTCGGCGGCACGGTCGTCTCCCGCCGGCTGAAGACGCCGCCGCTGCTCGTGGCGGTGGCGGGCATGGTGCCGCTGCTGCCGGGCTGGACCATCTACCGCGGCCTCTACCAGCTCACCGCCGAGGCGGACGCGACGGGCATCTCGACCCTCGCGCTGGCCGCCGGCACGGCCCTCGCGCTGGCGAGCGGCGTCGTCCTGGGTGAACATCTGGGGCGACCGGTCCGCACCGGTCTCCGCCGGTTGGCGGCCCGTTCCCGCCGCTGAGGTGCTGAACACCGCGTTTCCAGGTGAGATCGCCCACCTGACGGTCTTTCGTCAAGTCAACACAGTGTGACGGGCCTGACGACAGGGCATCCAACCTGCGGTTTCCCACTAACCTCGACGGTGGGCGAGACGAATCCCTTAGGAGGCGCTACCCGGTGAGCAGCATTGGCGAGAACGGCGCGGACTTCCTGGTCGTGGCCAACCGCCTACCGGTTGACCTGGAGCGCCTGCCGGACGGCACGCAGCGCTGGAAGCACAGCCCCGGCGGCCTGGTGAGCGCCCTGGAACCGTTCCTGCGCACGCACAGCGGCGCGTGGATCGGCTGGCCCGGCATCCCGGACGCCGAGGTGGACGCGTTCGAGGAGGACGGCCTGCAACTGCACCCGGTGACGTTGAGCGCCACCGAGGTCGCCGACTACTACGAGGGCTTCTCCAACGGCACGCTGTGGCCGCTCTACCACGACGTGGTCGCGCCGCCCGCGTTCCACCGGCGGTGGTGGAACGCCTACGTGCGGGTCAACCAGCGGTTCGCCGACGTGACGGCGAAGGTCGCCGCCCAGGGCGCGACCGTGTGGGTGCAGGACTACCAGCTCCAGCTCGTGCCGGCGATGCTGCGCGAGCTGCGCCCGGACCTGCGCATCGGCTTCTTCCTGCACATCCCGTTCCCGCCGGTGGAGCTGTTCATGCAGCTGCCGTGGCGCACGGAGATCATCCGCGGGCTGCTCGGCGCGGACCTGGTCGGCTTCCACCGGCCCGGCGGCGCGCAGAACTTCCTGTGGCTGGCCCGCCGCCTGGTGGGCCTGGAGCCGAGCCGCGGCGCGGTCGGCGTGCGGACCCGGCCCGGTGTCGTGCAGGTCGGTGACCGCACTGTGCGGGTAGGGGCATTCCCGATTTCCATCGATTCCGCGGGACTGGACGCGCTGGCGCGCGACAAAGAGGTCCAGAAACACGCCCGGCAAATTCGCGAAGACCTCGGGAACCCGAAGAAGATCCTGCTCGGCGTGGACCGCCTGGACTACACCAAGGGCATCGACGTGCGGCTGCGCGCGCTGCACGAACTGCTCGCCGACGGCCGGGTCGACCCCGCCGACGTGACCATGGTCCAGCTCGCCACGCCCAGCCGCGAGCGCGTCGAGCACTACAAGCAGATGCGCGGCGAGATCGAGCAGGCGGTCGGCCGGATCAACGGCGAGTTCTCCACCGTGGGCCACCCCGTGGTCCACTACCTGCACCAATCGGTCAACCGGCGGGAGTTGACCGCGTTCATGTCGGCGGCGGACGTCATGGTGGTGACTCCGGTGCGTGACGGCATGAACCTCGTCTGCAAGGAGTACGTCGCCACGCGCTACGACCTCGGCGGCGCGCTGGTGCTCTCCGAGTTCGCCGGCGCGGCGGCCGAGCTCACGAGCGCGTTCCTCGTCAACCCCCACGATCTGGACGGCGTGAAGAACGCGTTGGAAGCCGCCCTCACGGTGGATCCGGCGGAAGGCCGCCGTAGGATGCGCGCGCTGCGCCGCCAAGTCCTCACGCACGACGTCGACCGCTGGGCTCGATCGTTCCTTGATGCCTTGGGCGCGCAGTCCACGATCTGAATCAGTTCAGACGAGAATACCCACCCTGTCCCACCGAGCATTGAGGAGGGGCGTTGACCGCCGAGGCCCTCCCCGCCGAACTTCGTCGTGCGATCGTGCAGTTGGCACGCACACCGCGCCTGCTGGTCGCCTGCGACTACGACGGGACATTGGCTCCGATCGTGGCCAACCCAGAGGACGCCCGCCCGCTGCCCGAGTCGGTGGGCGCCCTGCGCTCCCTGGCCGGTCTGCACGAGACGACGACGGCGGTGATCTCCGGGCGCGCGCTGCGCGACCTGGCGACGCTGTCGCGCCTGCCGTCCGAGGTGCACCTGGTGGGTTCCCACGGATCGGAGTTCGACGTCGGCTTCGTCCACGCGCTGGACGCCGACGCCAAGCAGCTCCACCGCCGCCTGGAAACCGAGTTGGAGGGCATCGTCGCCGGTCACGACGGCGTTGGCCTCGAGGTGAAGCCCGCGAGCATCGCGGTGCACGTGCGCCGCGCGGACCCCGCCGTGGGGGAGCGGGTGCTGGACGCCGTGCGCACCGGACCGGCCACCTGGGACGGCGTGCAGGTCACCGAGGGCAAGGCCGTGATCGAGCTGGCCGTGGTGCAGACCGACAAGGGCCACGCCCTCGACGTCCTGCGGCACCGCGCGTCGGCGACCGCGGCCGTCTTCGTCGGTGACGACGTGACCGACGAGAAAGCGTTTGCCCGGCTGAGCGGGCCGGACGTCGGCATCAAGGTCGGCGACGGCGAGTCGCTGGCCCAGTACTCCGTCTCCGACACGCTCGACGTGGCCACCGTGCTCGCGTTCCTGCTGGAGGAGCGGCGCGCGTGGCTGCACGGCGACCAGGCCGTGCCGATCGAGCGGCTGACCATGCTCGCCAACGAGCGGTCCGTGGCGCTGCTGACCCCGGACGCCCGGGTCAACTGGCTGTGCCACCCGGAACCGGACTCGGCGGCGGTGTTCGCCGACCTGCTCGGCGGGCCGTCCGCGGGCCACTTCTCGATCAAGCCCGAGCACGGCTCGCTGCCCCTGGGCCAGCGGTACGTGCCCGGCACGATGATCGTGGAGACCCGCTGGTCGCGCCTGCTGGTCACGGACTACCTGGACCACGACCTGGCCTCGCACCGCACCGACCTGGTGCGGCGCATCTCCGGCTCCACCAACGCGGTGATCACGTTCGCGCCGCGGCCGGAGTTCGGCCAGGTGCCGGTGCGGCTGCTGCGCGAGCGCGACGGCCTGCGGGTCGTCGGCACCTCGGACCCGATGGTGCTGCGCTCGCCCGGCGTCGACTGGCAGATCACGTCCGACGGCATCCAGGAGACCGCGACGGCGGTCGTGCGCCCGCGCGAGGGCGCGCCGATCCTGCTGGAGCTGCGCTGCGGCACGGACGACCTGTCCGAGGCCACCCTGGGCGAGCCGGAGCGGCGCGCGCGGGCCGGCGCGTTCTGGTCGGACTGGGCGGCGACGCTGAAGCTGCCGCCGGTCGAGTCCGACCTGGTGCTGCGGTCGGCGTTGACGCTGAAGGGCCTGGTGCACCACGACACCGGCGCGATCATGGCCGCGGCCACCACCTCGCTGCCCGAGGAGCTGGGCGGCATCCGGAACTGGGACTACCGGTACTGCTGGCTGCGCGACGCGGCCCTGACCGCCCAGGCCCTGGTGTCGGTCGGCTCGCTGGGCGAGGCGGAGGCGTTCCTCGGCTGGGTGCACGGGGTGCTGTCGACCCTGCCCGGCCCGGAGCGGCTGCACCCGCTCTACACGCTCCAGGGCACCATGCTGGGCGCCGAGGCGGTCATCGACACGCTGCCCGGGTACGCCGGCTCGCGGCCGGTGCGCGTCGGCAACCTCGCCAACCAGCAGGTGCAGCTCGACGTGTTCGGCCCCGTGGTGGACCTCGTCGTGCAGCTCGCCGCCGCGCGCGGCTCGCTGACCGACAAGGACTGGCTGATGGTGCAGGCGATGGCCGAGGCGGTCGCCCGCCGCTGGCACGAGCCCGACCACGGCATCTGGGAGGAGCGGCACGCCCCTCGTCACCACGTGTACTCGAAGGTCATGTGCTGGGTGACGCTCGACCGGGCGGTGAAGCTGGCCGAGGCGTACGGGCGCGACATCGACCCGTCGTGGCCGGTGCTGCGCGACACCATCGCCAATGACGTGCTCAAGCACGGGTGGAGCGAGGAGGCGCAGTCGTTCACCACCGCGTACGACGGCGACGACCTCGACGCGGCGTCGCTGCACGTCGGCCTGTCGGGCCTGATCGACCCGACGGACGACCGGTTCCAGGCCACGGTGACCGCGATCGAGGCCGAGCTGCGGTCCGGGTCCACCGTGTACCGGTACCGGCGCGACGACGGCCTGCCCGGCGACGAGGGCGGCTTCCACCTGTGCGCGGCCTGGATGATCGAGGCGTACCTGCTCACCGGGCGGCGCACCGAGGCCGAGGAGCTGTTCGCGCAGATGGTGGACGCGGCCGGGCCGACCGGCCTGCTGCCCGAGGAGTACGACCCGATCGCGGAGCGCTCCCTGGGCAACCACCCGCAGGCGTACAGCCACCTGGGCCTGATCCGCTGCGCCCAGCTCCTGGCGGCCGGCCGGTAGGCGTGGCACGACGGCGCCCGGCCACGCGGTCGGGCGCCGTCGGCTACTTCTTCAGCTTCAGCAGGTTCAGGGCCTCGTACAGGTCGTGCGCGACGAGCGCCCGCGTGCCCTGCGGCAGCGGCCCGGCGTCCGGCGGCACCAGGGCCTTGGTGAAGCCGAGCCGGGCGGCCTCGGTGAGCCGGCGGCCGACGCCGTTGACCCGGCGCAGCTCGCCGGACAGGCCCACCTCGCCGACCACCACCAGGTCGTGCGGCAGGGGCAGGTCGCCCGCCGCCGAGGCGACCGCCAGCGCCACCGCCAGGTCCACCGCGGGCTCGACGAGCCGCATGCCGCCGACCGTGGCGGTGAAGACGTCCTTGTTGCCGAGCGCCACCCGGCCGCGCTTCTCCAGCACGGCGAGGACCATGGCCAGCCGGGCCGAGTCCAGACCGCTCACCGCGCGCCGCGGCGCGGGCAGCGCGGTCGGCGCGACCAGCGCCTGCACCTCGCCCAGCATGGGCCGCTTGCCCTCCACGACGACCGTGACGGCGGTGCCGGACACCGCCTGGTCGCGGCGGTGCAGGAACAGGCCGGACGGGTCCGGCACGCCCGCGATGCCGTCGTCGCGCAGCTCGAAGCAGCCGACCTCGTCGGCCGGGCCGAACCGGTTCTTCACCCCGCGCAGCAGCCGCAGCGTCGAGTGGCGGTCGCCCTCGAACTGCAGCACCACGTCCACCAGGTGCTCCAGCACCCGCGGCCCGGCGACCGAGCCCTCCTTGGTCACGTGGCCGACCAGCACGACGGGCAGCCCGCGCTCCTTGGCGACCGCGATGAGGCCGGCCGTGACCGCGCGCACCTGGCTGACCCCGCCGGGCGCGCCGTCGACCGCGGGCGACGACATGGTCTGCACGGAGTCCACGATCAGCATGCTCGGCTTGACCGCGTCCACCTGGCCGAGGACGGCGGAGATGTCGCTCTCCGCGGCCAGGTAGATCTCGTCGTGCAGGTTGCCGGTGCGGTCGGCCCGCAGCCGCACCTGGCCCGCCGACTCCTCGCCGGTCACGTAGAGGCAGCGGCCGACCGACAGCGCCCACTGGTGCGCGACCTCCAGCAGCAGGGTCGACTTGCCGACCCCCGGCTCGCCCGCGAGCAGCACCACGGCCCCCGGCACCAGCCCGCCGCCGAGCACCCGGTCCAGCTCCAACACCCCGGTCGAGACGGCGCGCGCGGACTCGATGTCCACCTGCGCGATGGGGCGCGCCTCGCTGCTCGGCGTGCCAGCGAGGAACCGCGGCGCGGCGGAGGCGCCCCGCTCCTCCACCGTGCCCCACGCCTGGCACTCCGGGCACCGCCCGACCCACTTGGCCACCTCGTGCCCGCACTCGGCGCAGCGGTACGTCGGCCTGGCCACCCGTGCTGTCTTCGCCACGCCCCGGAGGCTATCCGTCGGCACCGACACCGACCGCGACCCGGCGACGCACGGCCCGGCGGCGCTGTGGCGCACGGCCCGGCGGCCCGGCGGCGCGCACGGCCCCGGCGTCCTCGCGGTGCACCACCCGGAATCCCGGCCGGGGCACAGCCCGGAATCCCGGCGGCGCACGGCCCGGCGTCTCTCGCGGGAGCGACGACTCCCCGGCCGTGACCGGTTTCACGCCTCCGGGTCGCCGCGCGGGGACCGGCCGTGACTCCCCCGGCCGCGAACGACCGCAGGGGCCCCCGGAACGGGGACCCCTGCGGGAACGATCAGGTGGTTCAGTGCTCCGAGGAGCCGTCCGGGCGCGGCTCGGGGCTCGCGCCGATCGGCAGCTGGAGGGTGACCTCGCCCGCCTTCTCGAACAGGAACGTGACCCGGATCGTCTCACCGGGCCGCAGCGGCTTGGTCAGGCCCTTCAGCACGATCTTCACCACGCCGGGCTCGGTCGGGTCCACGGACGACGGCAGCTTCGTCCGCGTCGTGGGCGGGTTCGAGATGGACGTGTTGTCGCCGGAGGTCGGCGTCGTCGAACCGGACGCCGACGACCCCGTCGTGGTCGTGGTCGTGGTCGTCGCGGCCGAGCCGGACGGCGTGGTGGTCGTGGTCGCCGTCGCGTGCGAGTCCGAAGGCGACGAAGACGACGTCGGCCGGCTCGTCGTGGTCTGGTGGCTGCCCGCGTCGTCCTGGTCCGCGCCGCTCACCACGGACGAGCCGGGCTCCAGCCGGGTGTCGCCGGTGATCTCGGCGGGCGCGGACGCCTCGCTGGTCACGCCCACCAGCGTGTCCACGTCGGCGCCGTTGTTCGCGATCACCACCACGATCGGCGCGGAGTCGCCCTGCTCGTAGGACCCGTGCGCGACCGGGAACAGGAACTGCGCGTCACGGACGGCGATGTCGCCCACCTGCCCGCTGGCCCCGTTGACGGCGGCCACCTGGGTGTCCGTCTGCGTGACCTGACCGGCGCTGCAACCTGCGGCGGCCAGGCCGAGGCCCGTCGCCAGGGCGGCCACGACGGCCAGGCGGCGCGGCGCTGTGGACTTCTGGAGTGCGCGATCCACGGCTGCTCGGATCCTTCCCGGTGTGCTGACGAGGCGGGGTCGTACCCGGTGGTAACGGGTCCCACCACCGGTGGAGGAGCCTAACGGGGCGCGCCCGGACCTGCGGCACGTGGTGCCCCGGAGGGGTCCGCGACCGTCCCGCGCACGTCCACTGTGGAGCAAGATCGACCCCGGGCGTTGCATGCGACCGGGTGATTTGTCAACCCCCTGCGCGGCCCTGACCAGCGCGAACCGATCTCCGGACGCCGAAGAGGGGATTGCTCGACGTGTTAGGATGGGGTTAGCGAAAGGGGCAGAGGACACATGGTTTTCAAGGTCGGAGAGACCGTCGTCTACCCGCACCACGGTGCCGCTCTCATCGAAGCAATCGAGACCCGTGTGATCAAGGGCGAGGAGAAGAAGTACCTCGTCCTCAAGGTTGCCCAGGGCGACCTCACGGTTCGCGTCCCCGCCGACAACGCCGAGATCGTGGGCGTGCGCGACGTCGTCGGCCAGGAGGGTCTCGACAAGGTCTTCGAGGTCTTGCGTGCTCCCCACACCGAGGAGCCGACCAACTGGTCCCGGCGGTACAAGGCCAACCTCGAGAAGCTCGCGTCCGGCGACGTGAACAAGGTGGCCGAAGTGGTGCGCGACCTCTGGCGGCGCGAGAAGGATCGCGGTCTGTCCGCTGGTGAGAAGCGGATGCTGGCGAAGGCTCGACAGATACTGGTTAGCGAACTGGCGCTGGCCGAGGGCACGGACGAGGACAAGGCCGAGGTCCTCCTCGACGAGGTCCTCGCCACCGCGTCCTGATCGTTCCACCCGACAAATCCGGAAACCGCGAACATGGGTGTGGTCGCGCTCGTGCCCGCGGCGGGCCGGGGTGAGCGGTTGGGCTACGGCATGCCCAAGGCGCTCGTGCCGGTCGACGGCGTTCCGCTGCTCGTGCGTGCGGTGCGCGGCCTGTTCGACTCCGGTCGCGTGCGGCACGTGGTGATCGCCGCACCCGCGTCCGATGTGGACGTGGTGAGAACCGTCACCGCCCCGTTGGCCCCGGCCGACGGGGCGGTTCACGTCGTGCCGGGCGGCGCCGAGAGGTCGGACTCGGTGCGCCTGGCCCTAACGTACGCGCTGCGCGAGGTTCCGGACACTTCGATCGTGCTCGTTCACGACGCGGCCCGCGCGTTCACCCCGCCGGCCGTGGTGCGGGCCGTGGCGGACGCCGTCGCCGCAGGTCACGAGGCCGTCATCCCGGTGCTGCCGGTCGCGGACACGGTGAAGCAGGTCGACGCGGGCGGTGTGGTGGTCGCCACACCGGACCGCGCGGCCCTGCGGATCGTGCAGACGCCCCAGGGTTTCGACGCCGCCGTGCTGCTGCGCGCGCACGAGGCCGCGCACCGGGCCGGCCTGGGCGCGACGGACGACGCGGGGCTGGTGGAGCGGCTCGGCGTGCCGGTCGCCACCGTCCCCGGCCACCCGGACGCGATGAAGATCACCACGAGGTTCGACCTGGCGGTGGCCGAGGCCCTGCTGGTCGGCGGCGGAGGAGAGCAGTGATCCCCAGGGTGGGCATCGGCACGGACGTCCACCAGGTGGAACGCGGCCGGGAGTGCTGGCTGGCCGGCCTGCGGTGGGACGGCGTCGACGGCTGCGCCGGCCACTCGGACGGCGACGTGGCCGCGCACGCGCTGTGCGACGCGCTGCTGTCCGCCGCCGGCCTGGGCGACCTGGGCTCGGTGTTCGGCACGAGCGACCCGCGCTGGTCCGGGCGGCACGGCGTCGAGTTCCTGGCCGAGGCGCGACGCCTGGTCGAGGAGGCCGGCTACCGGGTCGGCAACGCGGCCGTGCAGGTCATCGGCAACGCGCCCCGGATCGGCAAGCGCCGGGACGAGGCGCAGCGGGTGCTGTCCGAGGCGGTCGGCGGCCCGGTGTCGGTCAGCGGCACGACGACCGACGGCCTGGGGCTGACCGGGCGCGGCGAGGGCATCGCCGCGGTCGCCACGGCGCTGCTCGTGCCGGCGGCACTAGCCTGACCACATGTCGATCACCCTCAGCGCGGCGACCCGCGCTCTCCTCGACGGTCGGAACTACGCGGCGCTCGCCACGCTGAACCCGGACGGCAGCCCGCAGACATCGGTGGTGTGGGTGACCCGCGACGGCGACGACCTGCTGATCTCGACGCTGCGCGACCGCGCCAAGGCGCGCAACCTCGCCCGCGACCCGCGGGCCAGCGTGAGCGTGTGGAGCAGCGACGACGAGGAGCGGTACGCGGAGATCCGCGGCACCGTGACGATCACCGAGGACGTCGGCCGCGCGGTGACCAACGCCCTGGCCCACAAGTACCACGGCCGGGACTTCCCGCCGGACGCCCCCGGCCACGTCCGCGTGGTGCTGCGGCTGACGCCGGAGAAGGTCACCGGCAACGCCGCCTAGCCGCAGCGGTCCCATCATCCCGACATCCCGCCCCGGCTCCCGGGCGCGGGGGTCGCGGTGAGCCTGGTCTCGGTTCGTCGGCTTCCCGAGACCTCGGAGGTCCGGACCACGTAGCGTGGTTCCGTGACGATCCGCGCCGTGCTGTTCGACTTCTCCGGCACCCTGTTCCGCTTGGAGCACGAGTCGCTCGCCGCGCACGCCGCGCTGATGCGCGCGCTCACCGCGCCGGTCGGCGTGGCGGACGGGCTCGACGTCGACCCCGAGCAGTGGGAGCGCCGCGACCTCGACCCCGTCGCCCACCGCGACCTGCACCTCGCGGTGCTCGCGAAGGCGGGGGCCAAGGACCCGGCCCGCTTCTACGCCGACCTGTGCAGCCCGCCGTTCTGGCAGCCGTACCCGGACACGGCGCAGGCGCTGGGCACCGAGCTGCCGACCGCGGTCGTGAGCAACATCGCCTGGGACATCAGCGCCGTCTTCGCACGTCACGGCGTGGACACGCGGGTGGACGAGTACGTCCTCTCCTACCGGGAGGGCTTCGTCAAGCCGGACCCGAAGATCTTCCGGATCGCCTGCGACCGGCTGGGCGTGCACCCCAGCGAGGCGCTGATGATCGGCGACAGCGCGGAGGCCGACGGCGGCGCGGCGGCGATCGGCTGCGCGGTCGAGATCGTCGAGCCCCTGCCGACGGGCAGCCGGCCGGACGCGCTCCTGCAGGTGCTCCGCAAGCACATTTGACCGGGCGATTCAACCCCGTGTGGTCAACGCCCGTACCATTCTCACGTGAGCCTCCACCTCTTCGACACCGCGACCCGGTCCATGCGGGAGTTCGTCCCGCAGGTCAGCGGAACGGCGTCGATCTACGTCTGTGGGGCCACGGTGCAGGGCGTTCCGCACATCGGCCACGTGCGCAGCGGCCTCAACTTCGACGTGCTGCGCCGCTGGCTGGGCCGTGACGGCTCGACCGTGACGCTGGTGCGCAACGTCACCGACATCGACGACAAGATCCTGGCCAAGGCCGCCGAGCACGGCGCCGAGTGGTGGGACTGGGCGTACCGGCACGAGCGCGCGTTCGACCAGGCCTACGACGCGCTGGGCTGCCTGCCCGCGTCGTACTCGCCGCGCGCGACGGGCCACGTCACGCAGATGGTCGAGCTGATGGAGCGGCTGGTCGAGAAGGGCCACGCGTACGCCGCCGACGGCGACGTGTACTTCTCGGTGACGTCGTTCCCGGAGTACGGCGCGTTGTCCGGGCAGAAGCCCGACGAGGTGCACCAGGGCGAGTCCGCCGCGACCGGCAAGCGCGACCCGCGCGACTTCACGCTGTGGAAGGCGGCGAAGCCGGGCGAGCCGTCGTGGCCGACGCCGTGGGGTCCGGGCCGGCCGGGCTGGCACCTGGAGTGCTCGGCGATGGCGACCGCGTACCTGGGCGGCACGTTCGACATCCACGGCGGCGGCATCGACCTGATCTTCCCGCACCACGAGAACGAGCAGGCGCAGTCGCGGGCCGCGGGCGACGGGTTCGCCCGGTACTGGATGCACAACGCGTGGGTGACCCTCAGCGGCGAGAAGATGTCGAAGTCGCTGGGCAACACGGTGTCGATCCCGGCGATGCTGGAGCGGGTGCGCGCGCCCGAGCTGCGGTACTACCTGGTGGGGCCGCACTACCGGTCGGCGATCGAGTACTCCCCCGAGGCGTTGGGCGAGTCCGTGTCCGCCTACCGGCGGATCGAGTCGTTCCTGCGGCGCGTGGTGGAGCGGACCGGGGCGATCGGCGCGGAGGGCGAGCTGTCGCCCGCGTTCGTGGCGTCGATGGACGACGACATGGGCACGCCCGGCGCGTTGGCCGCGATCCACAAGCGGGTCCGCGAGGGCAACACGGCGCTGGAGTCCGCGGACGACCTGGGCGCGCGGGCCGCCGCCGAGTCGGTGCGGGCGATGACCGGCCTGCTCGGGTTGGACCCGCTGTCGCCGCTGTGGCACGACGCTGCCGCGGGCGGCGCGGGTGGGCGCGCGTTGGGCGTGCTGGTGGAGCGGCTGCTGGAGGAGCGGTCGCGGGCCCGCAAGGAGCGGGATTTCGCGCGCGCGGACGCGCTGCGCGATCACCTCCTGCTGGCCGGTATCGCCGTCGAGGACACCCCCGACGGTCCGTTGTGGACGTTGAAGGACGACTGAGCTCGTGGCTGGTAACTCCAAGCGCCGGGGCGCGATGCGCAACCCGGGCTCCAAGAAGGGCGCGGTCGTCGGTTCCGGCGGGCAGAAGTCCAAGGGCCTGCAGGGCAAGGGCCCGACGCCGAAGGCGGTCGACCGCCCGAACCACCCCGCGCACCGGCGGGCGGCCGCGGCGGCGAAGGCCGAGCAGGTCCGCGCGCAGCGGCGCAAGGCGGCCGAGAACGGCCCGGAGACCGTGGCCGGGCGCAACCCGGTGGTCGAGTGCCTGCGGGCCGGGATCCCGGCGACGGCGCTGTACGTGGCGCTGGGCATCGACGCGGACGACCGGGTCGCCGAGGCGGTGCAGCTGGCGGCCACGCGGGGCATCTCCGTGCTGGAGGTGCAGCGCGGCGAGCTGGACCGCATCACCGGCGGCGCGGTGCACCAGGGCCTCGGCCTGCAGGTGCCGCCGTACGAGTACGCCGAGCCGCGCGAGCTGCTGCGGATCGCGAACCAGTCCGGCCGGCCGCCGTTGCTGGTGGCGTTGGACGGCGTGACCGACCCGCGCAACCTGGGCGCGGTGGTGCGGTCGGCGGCGGCGTTCGGCGCGCACGGGATCGTGCTGCCGCAGCGGCGTTCGGCGGGGATCACCGCCGTGGCGTGGCGGACCAGCGCGGGCACGGCGGCGCGGATGCCGATCGCGGTGGCGACGAACCTGACCCGGCAGCTCAAGGAGTGGGCCGAGGCGGGGCTGATGGTGGTCGGCCTGGACGCGGACGGCGACGTCGACGTGGACGGCCTGGACCTCGCCACCGGCCCGCTGGTGGTCGTGGTGGGCTCGGAGGGGCGCGGGCTGTCGCGGCTGGTCAAGGAGACCTGCGACCAGACCGTGTCCATCCCGATGGCGGCCGGCGTGGAGTCGCTGAACGCCTCCGTGGCCGCCGGCGTGGTGCTGGCCGAGATCGCCCGCAGGCGTCGCCTGGACGTCCGCGCCTGACCCCGGCTCCCCCGCCCACGCCCGACGCGTGCCGCCGCTCACGCTCGCCTGCTGCCGCCGTTCGCGCCTACCCGCCCACGCTCACCGGAGGCCGCCGCTCAGGCTCCGCAGGGGTACCCGCCCAGGGGACCCCTGCTTTGATCCTGCCGGCCACGACCGACAAAACCGAGCGGTGGGCGGCGGCCTGTGGACAACTCGGCGGGACGGTGTTCGGCGGGCGTCCGTGCCCTGGGGCGGCTCGTCGTGCGGGCGGACGAGGTGCGGGCGGACGGGGTGCGGGCGGACGGGGTGCGGGGAGGTTCGAGCGCGTCGAGCCGTGCGCGGACGGCCGGTGTACGGACGGCCGGTGTGCCGACGGCCGGTGCGCGGACAGGCCGGTGCGCGGTGTGGTCGCCGTCGTGTCCCATCCCTCCGCGGACGGCTCGGGCGGCGGTCCCCGGCACCGGTGCCCGGGCCGAAAGCGCCGGTCACCGGGCGTCCGCTGTGAAGTGCGCCGGTTTGTCCGCCGAACCGCTCCCAGCCCCGTGGGCGGCGGATAAGGTCTGCGGCGATGTCCTTCGCCAGCCCGTTGTTCCTGTGGTTCTTCCTGCCGGTCGTGCTCGCGGCCGTCCTCGTCGCGCCCCGGAACCGGCGCAACGCCGTGGTCGCGGTGGCGAGCCTGCTGTTCTACGTCTCCGGCGCGGGCGGGACGACGGTGTTGCTGCTCGTCTGCATGGTGGTCAACTACCTGGCCGGGCGGCGGCTCGAACCCGGGGCCCCGGGCGACCGCAGGCTGGTCCTGGTCGGCTCCATCGCGCTCAACCTCGGCGTCCTGCTGGTCTGGAAGTACGCGGGCTTCGCCACGCAGCAGCTGCACGACATCGCGACCGTCGTCGGCGCGGACCTGCCCGTGGTCCACCTCGCGCTGCCGATCGGCATCTCGTTCTACACGTTCCACCACATCTCGTACGTGGTCGACGTGTACCGCGGCGAGCGGCCGGCGCTGCGCGAGCCGGTCGCGTTCGTCACCTACATCGCGATGTTCCCCCAGCTCGTCGCGGGCCCGATCGTGCGGTTCCGGGAGATCGCCGACCAGCTCCCCCAGCCCCGCCTGCACCGCTGGGACGACATCGCGGCGGGCTTCCCCCGGTTCGCCCTCGGGCTGTGCAAGAAGGTGATCATCGCCGACTCGCTCGCGCCGATGGTCGACGCCTGCTTCGCCACCCCGGCCGACCAGATGACCACGGCCGTCGCGTGGCTCGGCGCGATCGGCTACACGCTCCAGCTCTACTTCGACTTCTCCGGCTACTCCGACATGGCGATCGGGCTGGGCCGGATGCTCGGCTTCCGGCTGCCGGAGAACTTCGCCCGCCCGTACTCGTCGGTCACGGTCACCGAGTTCTGGCGGCGCTGGCACATGTCCCTGTCGCGCTGGTTCCGCGACTACGTCTACATCCCGCTCGGCGGCAACCGGGGCGGGGTGCGGCAGACCTACCGCAACCTGTCGATCGTTTTCGTCCTCACCGGTTTCTGGCACGGGGCCAACTGGACGTTCCTCGTTTGGGGCGTCTTCCACGGCGCGCTGCTCGTGCTGGAACGGCGTTTCGGTTGGGATTCGTCCCCGATCGCTACGCGTACCCGAATTGCCCGTCGGGCCGGGACCACGCTCCTGGTCGTAATCGGGTGGGTGTTCTTCCGGTCCGCCGACCTCGGCACCGCGTTCACAATCATCGGCCACATGTTCTGGCCCGATTTCACCGGGTTGACCGAAGCCGTGGCCGCGGCGGCGACCAATCAGCGGATTGTTTTGCTCATAATCGCTCTGACGGTCGTCGCAATGCCCGCCCACCCGGTGAGCGGTCCTTACCTGGAGTCCTCGCGCGACAAGATCGCCACCGCGGCCCGGGTCTCGCTGATGACGGTCGGCGTCGCCTACGCCGCGATCCTTGTGGCGAGCGGTACCTTCAGTCCGTTCCTCTACTACCAGTTCTGAAGATCGACTCACCGCGGACGTTCCACAATTGACGCGGCACCCGGCCCCCGGCGGGCCGGCGACCGCACGAACCCACTGGCCCGGTCGGCCCAGCCGCGCCGAACCCAATGGAGGCCCAGGTCGACGTAGGGTAGGCGAGGATTGCTCACGCCGTGTCACCTACCGTCAACTGTCAAGAATAAGTGGCCGGTTTTTCGCCGTTGTAACTACTTTAGGTAACCGACCTGCTCCGTTCGGGTACACAGTGTGGTAGGACAGAGATTGCACATCCGGCAGCTTCTACCGTGCTAACCGAGGGAATTGTTACTTCGGGTGGGGGTAACGTGACTCACTCATCGGGGCCGACCAACCTGGGGGAGTTGTGACTTCCGGGGGGACCGTCCGCGCGCTCGTGGGCAACCGCGAGTTCCGCGGCATGTGGATCGGCTCGACGGTGTCGACCGTCGGCGACCAGCTCGCCGCGGTGGCGCTGTCCCTGCTGGTGTTCGAGCGCACGCAATCACCGGCCTGGACCGCCCTCACGTGGTCGTTGACGCTGTTCCCGCCGCTGGTCTCCGGGCCGCTGCTGGGCTGGCTCGCGGACCGCTTCCCGCGGCGCACGGTGATGGTGTGGTGCGCGTGGCTCCAGGCCGCCCTGGTGGGTCTCATGGCCATTCCGGGCACGCCGCTGTGGCTGATGATCGTGCTGCTGGTCGTCGTCCTGATGATTTCGTCGCCGTTCCTGGCGGCGCAGGAGGCGAGCCTGCCGCACGTGCTCTCGGACGACCGCTACGACGACGGCGTGGCCCTGTTCGGCACGTCGGTGGACGTGGCCCAGATGGCCGGCCTGGCCGCCGCGGGCTTCCTCGTCACCGGCGCGGGCCCCAACGTCGCGCTCGCGATCGACGCGGCCACGTTCGTGTGGGTGGCGATCCTGGTCCAGCTGTCGGTGAAGCACCGCCCGGCCGCGGACCCCCGCGGCGCCAAGCGGGACCCCGAAGGCCCCAAGGGCGCGTTCACCCTGCTGGTCACCGAACCCCGGCTGCGCAGCCTGATGGGCATGCGCCTGCTGGCCGGCCTCGCCATGGTCCCCGAGGGACTCGCCGTGCCCCTGGCGGCGAGTCTGGACGCGGTGTGGGCCGTCGGCCTGATCCTGGCCATCGAGCCCGCCGCCAACGTCCTCGGCGTGGCCGTGCTGTTCCGGGTGGTGCGCGATCCCGCGAAACGCGAGCGGCTGATCGGTCCGCTCGCCATACTGTCCCTGGCCCCGCTGGTCATGTTCGCGTTGAACCCGAACCTGACCTGGACCATCGCACTGCTGGTGATCGCCGGCATGGCCGGCGCGTACCACACGCCCGCTCGTTCGGCGTGGATGCGCATCCTGCCGGACGCCTACCGCGGCCGGGCGTACGGCATCGGCCGGGCCGCGCTGCGCTCGTCGCAGGGCGGCGGGATGGCGCTGGCCGGTGTCGTGGCGCACTCGGTCGGCTCGGTGACCGCGACGATCGCGGGTGCAGGCGGTATCGGGCTACTGCTCGCCACCCAGGCGACCGTAGCCTGGCGACGGGCCCGCACCCGGAACGATCCGAAGGCGGTGGCGATCTGAAACGGACCCATCACATATCGCGATTGTCAAACATGAAGGACCCCTCGGCTGCGGCCCGCTAGCCCGCGGGCACGTACGGTGAACATTCGGTCCGGGATGGAGGGAGTGGCTCACATGTCGCGGTTGCGCATGGCGAACACCTCCTCGGAGCGCGTCTCGGGCACGGGCGTGCCGCTGCGAACGGCGTTCGCCGCGCGACGCCGGGCAGAGGGTAGGGGGTCGTGGTGAAGAACAGTTTGACTGACCAGAAGGCGTCTGGGGCAGTCGGCCGGCCCTCGATTCGCAACTGGGATCTGTGGACGTTGCGACCGGCCGCGCTGGCGTACTTCTTCTTCATCGAATCGGCGGTAGCGGGTGCCGCCATTTGGCTGCTGTTCGGGCTGGGTTCGGTCTCGAACACCGACTGGTTGCGGTTCGGCGCGGTGATGTTCGCCATCACCGTCCACCTGATGATCGTTCGGCGGGCCGAAGAATCGCGCCGCAACGAGTCGGCCGGCCCGCACATCGACCTGACCTCGGTCTGGACGTTCGCCGCCGCCATCGCGCTGCCCGGCGCGTTGGCCGTGCTCGCCACGGTGTGGATGCGGATCCTGATCCAGCCGATCGCGCGCCGCCAGCCGTACCGGTTCGTGTTCAGCTCGGCGAGCATCCTCGGCGGCACGATGCTGGCCTGGGCCGTGGTGCACCTGTCGGGCATGTCGCTGCTGGCCACCGGCCGCATCCCGACCGACCTGGGCCTCGTGCTCGTGCTCATCGTGGCCGGCGTGGTCAACTGGGGCGCGCAGGGCATGAACATCGCGATCGCGTTGAAGATCGTCACCCCGCACACGCGGATCCAGGAGTTCCTGGGCTCGCGGGCGGACAACATGCTGGAGCTGAGCACGCTCGGCGCGGGCGCGATGCTCGGCATGCTGATGACCACGCACTGGGTGGGTCCGCTGCTGCTGGTGTTCCCGGTGATCCTGGTCAACGCGCTGCTGTACCACGCGGCGCAGCGGCGGGCGCACCTCGAGCGGCTGCTGACCGAGCAGGAGCAGCTCCAGGCGCGGCTGGCCGAGGACGCGCACACCGACTACCGGACGGGCCTGCTCAACACCAACGGCTTGGCCGAGTACGCGGGCCGGCTGACCGAGCGCTGCCGCCACGACGGGCAGCCGGTGACCGTGCTGGCCATCGACCTGGACCACTTCAAGCGGATCAACGACACCTGGGGCCACCCGGCGGGCAACGCCGTGCTGGCCGAGGTGGGGCGGATCCTGCGGGAGAAGCTGCGGCCGGGCGACGTGGCGGGCCGCGACGGCGGCGAGGAGTTCGTCGTGGTGCTCGCCGACACGGGCCTGGCGCAGGGCACGGCCATCGCCGAGCGGGTGCGCGAGGCGATCGGCGAGATGTCCGTGGTGACCACCGACAAGCACCGCAACACGGTGACCCTGCGCGGCCGGAACCTGCCGCTGACGGCGGACGGGCCGGAGGTGCGGGCCATCTCGGCGTCCATCGGCGTGGCCGTGCTGCCGGACAACGGCGAGTGCCTCCAGGACGCGCAGCACTGCGCGGACGCGGCGCTCTACGCGGCCAAGGAGAACGGGCGCAACCAGGTGCGGGTCGCCGGCGGCGAGATCCGGCTGCTGCCCGCGCCGCGCGGCGACGAGGTCGACGGGGCCGAGCCGCAGCAGCCGGCCGGGGCCGAGGTCACCCGCACCGCCTGAGCGGTCGCGCCGGGTCGTCGGCGGGGCGTCCGGGAGCCGGCAGAGGCACGCGGAACGGGCGCGACGGCCACGGCCGCCGCACGGGTTCCGGTTCGTCGTCGCGCGTGGCACGGCACCTGCCCTGGTGGACCCCGGTGCCCCCCTCGACGTCCGGCCTACCCGTTCCCGGCGGGGTTCAAACGTGCCGTGCGCGACTTCGCGCTAGTGCGCCACGCGTTCACGCTTGCGGCCCAGCAGCCGGCACGCCAGGTAGATGGCGAACGACACCGCGGTCACGAACGCGCTGACCGGGATCCCCGGCGCGAGGGACAGCAGCATCCCGCCCAGCACGGACACCTCGGCGAAGACCACGGCCAGCACGGTGGCCCGCACCGGGCTCGCGGTGACCCGGGTGGCCGCCGCCGCGGGCGTGATCATCACCGACAGCACGAGCAGCGCGCCCACGAGCTGCACGCTCAACGCCGTGGCCACGCCCACCAGCACCGCGAACACCACCGACAGCGTCCGCACCGGCACGCCCCGCGCCACCGCCACGGCCGCGTCCACGCTGGCGAAGTGCAGCGGCCGGTGGATGAACGCCAGCACCACGAGCACCACCAGCGACGAGCCGATGAGCAGCCACAGGTCGGTGGACCCGACGCTCACCACCTGCCCGGTGAGCAGGCCGAACTTGTTCGCCGTCCGTCCGTTGTAGAGGGCGAGGAAGAGCATGCCGAGGCCCAGCCCGAACGCGAGGATCGCGCCGATGACCGAGTCTCGGTCGGAGTCGCGGGTGCTCAGCAGCCCCAGCAGCAGGGCGGCGACCACGGACCCGGCCAGCGCGCCGTACCCGACGCCGACGCCGATCAGCAGGGCCGCCGCGCCGCCGGTGAACGCCAGCTCGCTGGTGCCGTGCACGGCGAACGCCATCCGGCGGGTCACCACGAGCGGGCCGAGCAGGCCGCCCAGCAGCCCGAGCACCGCGCCCGCCACCAGCATCGGCTGCACGTAGCGCAGCAACTCCAGGGTGAGCCCGAAGTCGAAGAAGTTCTCCATCAGCCCTCATCCGCCACGTGGTGCGGCTCGTCCTCGCACACGTGCTGCGCGCCGACCACGTGGATCTGGTCGCGCACGCGGACCACCTCGACGTTCGTGCGGTACAGCTCGGACAACGCCCGCGAGGTCATCACCTCGGCGGGCCTGCCGATCCGGAACCGGCCGTCGACCAGGTACAGCACCCGGTCGACCAGCGGCAGGATCGGGTTGATCTCGTGGGTCACGAACAGCACGGCGGTGTTCGCGGCACGCCGGCGGGCGTCGATGAGGTCGCTGACCACGCGCTGGTGGGCGAGGTCGAGCGAGAGCAGCGGCTCGTCGCACAGCAGCACCCCGGGGTCGCCGACCAGGGCCTGCGCCACCCGCAGCCGCTGCTGCTCGCCGCCGGAGAGCAGGCCGATCGGCTCGTCGGCGTACCGGGTCGCGCCGACGCTCTCCAGCGCCGCGTCCACCCTGGCCCGGCGTTCGCGCCGGTCGCGCCACCCGATGCCCCAGCGGTGGCCGTCCAGGCCGAAGCCGACCAGGTCACGGCCGCGCAGGGCGAGGGTCGAGTCGATCGCCCGCTGCTGCGGGATGTAGCCGACGCGCCGGTTGCCGCCCGCCACGCGGACCGTGCCGGCGGTCAGCGGTTGCAGGCCGAGCAGCACCCGGATGAGGCTCGTCTTGCCCGACCCGTTGGGCCCGAGCACGGCCACGAACTCGCCCGGCGCGACGTCCAGGTCCAGCCCGTCCCACAGCACCCGGTCGCCGTAGGACAGCCGCGCGCCGCGCAACGCGACCGCGGCGGCCGTCGCCGTGTCCGCCACCTGAGCCGTCGTGCCCCGAGCCGTCATGCGCCGAGCGCTCCCACCAGCGAGTCGACCTGCTTCGTCATCCAGTCAAGGTAACCCGTGACGCCTTCGGGCAGCGTCTCGGTCACCTCGGCGACCGGCAGGCCCGCCGCCTGGGCCCGTTCGACGACCTGGTTGGTGGCGGGGTTCTCGGTCTGCGCGTTGTTGACCAGCGCGACCACCTGCTTCTGCTCGATCAGCCGGGTGACCTCGGCCAGCGCGGCGACGGGGATGTCGGCCTCGGCCTCCACGGCGTCGGCGAACGACTCGGGGGTGACGTCCTCGACGCCCGCGGTGTCGAGCAGGTAGTGCGCGACGGGCTCGGTCGCCACGACCTTCCGGCCCGCGCCCCTGCCCTCGACCCGCCGCTCCAGCTCGGTCAGCTTCGCGGTGAAGTCCTTGGCGTTGGCGTCGAAGGCGGCCTTCCGGTCGGGCGCGATCTCGCCGAGGTCGGCGGCGGCCTGCTCGGCGACCTTGCGGACGGTCTCGAAGTCGTACCAGACGTGCTCGTTGACGGCGTGGTCGTGGCCGTGGTCGCCGCCCTCGGCCTCGGGCTCCGGCTCGTCGTGGTCGGAGGCCTTGCCCGACACGGGGAACGCCTCGATCTTCTTCGCGCCCTCGGTCCCGGGGCCGAGCAGGGTGGCGAAGAAGTCGTCGTAGCCGCCGCCGTTGAAGATGACGAGCTTCGCGTCGCGCACGGCCGCCAGGTCGGACGGCTTGCTCTCGTAGGAGTGCGGGTCGCCGGACGGGTCGTCGATGATCGAGCTGACCCGCACCGCGTCGCCGCCGACGGCCTGGACCACGCTGCCCCACACGTTCGTGGAGGCGACGACCTTGATCGCGCCGTCGTCGGCGGCGGGGGTGTCCTGGGCGCCGCAGGCGGTGAGGACGACGGCGGTCGCGGCGGCCACCGCGCCGAGCAACGCGTTGCGGACAGTCATCAGAGCACTCCTCGACAGGCGGACGGAAAGGCAATGGAAACCGTTGTCGAGTTCAGTTTAGAACGCTCCGCCACCGAGGTGTCCAACCGACCGGGTGTTCTTTCACACGACAGGGGCCACCTCCCGTGGGACGGGAGGTGGCCCCGAGGTCGACTCGACCGGTCGGTCAGTCGGTCAGGCGGTAGCCCGACTCCGGGTGGAACAGGTGGACCTCGCCGGCGTCGCGCACGCCGACCTTCACCGTCTGGCCCAGGGTGGGCGGCGTGCGGCCGTCGACGCGGACCACGAACCGCTCGGGCACGTTGCCGATGCGGACCGAGCCGTGCATGAGCGCGTCCGCGCCCAGCTCCTCGACCAGCTCGACGGTCATCTCCATGCCCGGCTCCGAGGAGCCGACCAGCGCGAGCGACTCGGGCCGGATGCCGAACGTCACCTCGGACAGGCCCTCGCCCGCCGCCTTGTCCAGCGCGCGGCGCTCCAGCGGCACCACGAGGCCGTCGAGCTTCGCGCCCTCCGACGTCAGCGGGACGGTCTTGAGGTTCATCGCGGGCGAGCCCATGAAGCCCGCCACGAACGCGTTGGCCGGCTTGTCGTACAGCGCGCGCGGGGTGTCGCACTGCTGGAGCAGGCCGTCCTTGAGCACGGCGACCCGGTGGCCCATGGTCATGGCCTCGACCTGGTCGTGCGTGACGTAGATCGTGGTGGTGCCGAGCCGCGCCTGAAGGGCGGCGATGTTCGCGCGGGTCTCCACGCGGAGCTTCGCGTCGAGGTTGGACAGCGGCTCGTCCATGAGGAAGACGGAGGGCTCGCGGACGATCGCGCGGCCCATCGCGACGCGCTGGCGCTGACCGCCGGACAGGGCCTTCGGCTTGCGGTCCAGGTACTTCGTCAGGTCGAGCATCTTGGCCGCCTCGGCGACCTTCTCCTTGATCTCGGCCTTGTTCACGCCGCGCAGCTTGAGCGCGAAGCCCATGTTCTCCGCGACCGTCATGTGCGGGTAGAGGGCGTAGGACTGGAACACCATCGCGATGTCGCGGCCCTTGGGCGGCACGTTGGTGACGTCCTTGCCGCCGATGTGGATGGCGCCCTCGTCCACGTCCTCCAGGCCCGCGAGCATGCGCAGCGCGGTCGACTTGCCGGAGCCGGACGGGCCGACCAGGACCAGGAACTCGCCGTCGCTGACGTCGAGCGACAGCTCGTCGACCGCGCGGACCGGCGGGTTGCCGGAGAAGACCCGCGAAGCCTTGACGTAGGACACCTCTGCCATGCCACGCACCTTTCACTGCCCGAGCTTTGCCGCAACGCTAGGGATTGCAAGCGCTTACGGGAACAGGCGAATTGGTCTAGTTCCGGATCGGTTCAGCGCCGGCCGCGCCGGCACCGGGGCCGGCGAGGCGCGATCACCCGGTCGGGATGCCGCGACCATGCCTTTGACCAGCGGTATCGCTCGTGGACAGCGCCGTGGCGGCTCCCCGGCCCCTGCGCCGTGAAGGTCATCAGCCACCAGGAATCCACGACACCCCTGGAGCGCAGCGGCGGGTGACGACCACGTCGGCGTACTGGAGCCGCTGGTCGCGGTGCGAGCGGGCCCCCGCTGCGACACGGAGGCCCCCCGCACCGTTCAGCCCTTGACCGCGCCCGACGACAGGCCCGTCACCAGGAACCGCTGCACCAGGTAGAACACGACGATCGCGGGGATCGCGACCAGGATCGACGCGGCGGCCAGGTGGCCCCACTCGGTCCGGTTCTGCTGCACGAACACCTGCAGGCCCACGGCCAGCGTCTTCGACTCGTCCGCCGCCGACAGGAACGCCGACGCGAACGCCACCTCGCCCCACGCCGTGAGGAACGCGTAGAACGCGGTCACGGCCAGGCCCGGCCGGGCCAGCGGCAGCACCAGCCGCCAGAACACGCCGAACGGCGACAGGCCGTCCACCCGGCCGGCCTCGTCGATGTCGGTCGGGATGGTGTCGAAGTAGCCCTTCAGCATGTACGTGCAGAACGGCACCGCGGTCGTGCAGTACACCAGCACCAGGCCCAGCGACGTGCCCTGCAACCCGAGCGCCAGCAGGATGTTGTACAGCGGCACGATCAGCACCGCGAACGGGAACATCTGCACGACCAGGAACGACAGCATCAGCGACCGCTTGCCCGGGAACCGGAACCGGGACGCCGCGTACCCCGTCGTCGCCGACAGGAACACCGCCAGCACCGTGGTCATCAGCGCGATCAGCACCGAGTTGCCGAACCACGCCAGGAAGTCGCCCTTCTCGCCCGCCAGGATCCGCCCGTAGTTGTCCAGGCTGGAGTCGTTGACCAGCTTCGGCGTGGTCTCGACCGCCTTGGCGTCCGGCTTGAACGACGTCACGAGCACCCAGAACACCGGGAACACCGCGATCAGCGACGCCACGACCAGCGCCGCGTGCAGGCCCACGCTGGCCAGCGGCGACCGTTGCGCCCGCTTGGGCGCCCGTCCCCGCGGGACCGCCTTCAACGACGCGGCTTCGACCGTCATCACCACACCTCGCCTTGCTTGCGCAGCGCGCGCCGGTACACACCCGCGAAGACGAGCAGCACCGACAGGATCAGCACGCCGTAGGTGGACGCCACCGCGAAGTCGCGGGACGCGCCGGAGAAGAACCGCTCGAACGCGTAGGTCACCAGGATCCGGGTGTTCGGGTTCGGCCCGGTGATCAGGTAGATGATCGCGAACATGTTGAACGTCCAGATGATGCCCAGCAGCACCACCGTGCTGGACACCGACCGCAGGCCGGGCAGCGTCACGTTGCGGAACCGCTGCCACGCGGTCGCGCCGTCCACCTCCGCGGCCTCGTAGAGGTCGCCGGGGATCGACTGGAGGCCGCCCAGCAGCGCCACCATCATGAACGGCACGCCCAGCCAGATGTTGACGATCATCACCGCGACCAGCGCCCAGTCCGACTGGCCGAGCCACACCGGGTCGGGCAGGCCGAAGAAGCGCAGGACCTGGTTGATGATCCCGTACTGGGCGTTGAACATGTACTTCCACGCGAACGCGCTGATGAACGCGGGCACGGCCCACGGCAGGATCAGCAGCACCCGGTACACCGCCCGGCCCCGCACCTCGCGGTTGAGCAGCAGCGCGAGGCCGAGGCCGATCGCGTAGTGGAAGAACACGCAGCCGAACGTCCAGATCAGCGTGCGCGCCAACGTGCCCCAGAACGCGCCGTAGCTCGCGTCGCCCGACAGGATGTTCAGGTAGTTGTCGAGGCCAACGGAGACGTAGGTCGCCGGCCGGTCGAGGATCGGGTTGGCGATGTTGCCCTCGTTGATGTCGGTGAAGGTGAAGAACACGCCCTGGGCGAGCGGGAACAGCACCAACACCGCGATGACCACCACGACCGGCAGCACCATCGCGTACGCGTACCAGTGCCGGTCCAGGAACCTGCGCACCGAAGTCTCCCTTCGCCGCCCCGCGGCGCCCGGCCGGGGTGGCCGGGCGCCACGGAGGATCATCAGCCGACGGTGTACTCGGGCACGACGGTGTCCTTGTACGCCTTGGCGACCTCGTCCAGCGCCGTCTTGGCGTCCTTCTTGCCCGCCAGCACGTCGGCGTAGGCGATCTTCAGCGGGTCGAAGAGCTGGCCGCCCTCGGGGATCCACGCGCGCGGGTGCGCGGAGGTGGCCACCGGCTCGAACGCGGACACGACCGCGTTGGCCTTCACGTCGGCGTTCTCGTAGGCCGACTTGCGGGTGGGCAGCAGGCCCAGCTCCTTGGCGATGCGCGCCTGCGACTCGGTGCTGCTCATGCAGGCGATGAACTTGACCGACGAGTCCTTGGCCTTGGTGCCCTGCCGGATCACGTAGTCGTGGCCGCCGACCGGCGCGGAGCCCTTGCCCGCGGTGTCGCCGGGGACGGGCGCGATGCCCAGGTTGGCCGGGTCGGTGAACGCGCTGCCCTTGAGGTAGTCGGCGACCGACCACGGGCCGTTGATCACCATGGCGACCTCGCCGGAGGTGAACGCGGCCTGCATGTTGTTGTAGGAGTTCGCCGGGTCGAGCGCGGTGGACGCGGCCTTGGCGTCCAGCAGGCCCTTGGCGGTCTCCAGCGCCTTCACGTTGTCCGCGGAGTTGACCACGATCTTCTTCGCGTCGGCGTCGACCAGGTCGCCGCCCGCGCCGTAGATGAACGGCAGCGCGTAGTACGCGTCGTTGTTGATGAAGATCGTCTTCTCGCCGCCGAGCTTCGCCGCGGCGGCCTTGACCTCGTCCCACGTCTTCGGCGGCTCGACACCGGCGTCGGCCAGCAGCTTCTTGTTGTAGAACAGCGCCAGCGAGTCGGTGACCTGGGGAACGCCGTAGGTCTTGCCGTCGTACTTGGTGGAGCCGAGCGGGGTCTCCAGGAAGTCGGACGTGTCGTTCGCCAGCTCGGTGCCGGTCAGGTCGACGACGTAGCCGAGCTTGGCGAGCTGCGACACCCACGCGACCTCGGCGCGGAAGACGTCCGGCCCCTGGCCGCCCTGCGCGGCGGTCCGGTAGTTGTTCAGCGCCTGGTCGAAGGCGACCGTCTCGGTCTTGACCTTGTACCCGCCCTTGGTCGCGCACTCCTGCGCGATGGCGGAGAACACCGGGCTCTCGTTCGGGCCGCTGGTGTCCCAGAAGGTGATCTCGCCGGAGTCGCCGGACGCCGAGCCGCCGTCGCCACCACCGCACGCGGTGAGGACGAGGGCGCCGACTGCCGCCACTGCGGTCACGAGGGTGGTACGTCGCATCGTTGCTGTCGTCCCTCCTGCGGCCTCCACCGTGATGAAGGCTCTTGCAAGAACTTGCGAAATTGTTGACGCGGATTTCATCCCGCCGACCAGGGCCGGGTCAAGGGGCTGGACGTAACCAAGCCGTAACGGCGGCGGCCTCACGGCGGAAACCACGGTGGGCGTTGCAAAAATTTGCCGCTGACGGCAGGCTGCACGTCACCACTGGGAGCAGCGAGGAGGCAGGGTGTCCGGTCTGTCCGAGATCGCCAGGGCAGCCGGGGTGAGCATCTCCACGGTCAGCCGGGTGCTCAACCGCCGGGCGGGCGTCAACGACGAGACGCGCCAGCGCGTGCTCGCGGTGCTTGCGGAAATGCCTTACACGCCGCGAGGGCTGGGCGCGCTGCAACGCACCGGCGTGATCGGGCTGCTCGTGCCGGAGCTGTCGAACCCGGTGTTCCCGGCGTTCGCCGAGGCGCTGGAGGTGCGCGCGGCGCGACTGGGGTACTCGTCGCTGCTGTGCAACACGCGGGCCACCGGGGCGGGCGCGATGGGCGAGGAGGAGTACGTGCGGATGCTCCTCGCGCGCGGCGTCGAGGGCATGGTGTTCGTGTCGCCGGAGATCACCAACGTCGAGGTGCCGCTCGGCCAGGCCCCGCGGCCGTCGTACTACGCGAAGCTGCTGGCCGACGGCGTGCACATGGTGTTCCTGAACGGCGCGACGCCGTCGCTGGACGTGCCGGACGTGACCGTGGACGAGCAGCACGCCGGGTACGCGGCGACCAGGCACCTGGTGGAGCTGGGCCACCGGCGGATCGGGTTCGTGTCGGGTCCGGCGCGGTCGCTGCCGTCGCGGCTCAAGCGGGCCGGGTGGGCGGCGGCGCTGGAGGAGGACGGGCTGCCCGCGACGTCGGACTACGTGGCGCACGCGCCGTTCGGGCCGGAGGGCGGGGCCGAGGCGGTGTCGACGCTGCTGGACACCGTGCGGCCGACGGCGGTGATCTGCTCGTCCGACCACATGGCGATCGGCGTGCTGCGGGAGGCGCACCGGCGCGGGTTGGCCGTGCCGCGCGACCTGTCCGTGGTGGGCTTCGACGACATCCCGCTGGCGTCGTACTGCTCCCCGTCGTTGACGACGCTGGCGCAGCCGATCGAGGAGATGGCCGCGGCGGCCGTGGACGAGTTGGTGCACCGGCTCGACCCGGACCGGCGGCGGCGTCCGGCCGGCAATTACACGCGCGTTTTCCGGCCCCGCCTAGTGGTGCGCGAGTCGTCCGCGCCACCCGCATTGGTTTAGACCACTGTACCCTGAGGTAACCACCTCTCACCTGGACTGATGAGAAGGTGGAGGGACGCCGGTCACCCCCACTTCTGTAATTGGTTCTGAACCGTTACGGTCACTTCATGGCGCGGTCGATGCATGTGCGACGCCCCGCGACGCTCGCCTCACTGGCGGCGGAGCTGGGTGTTTCCCGGACAACGGTGTCCAACGCGTACAACCGTCCCGACCAGCTCTCGCCGGAGCTGCGACGCCGGGTGTTGGAGACAGCTAGACGACTCGGGTACCCGGGGCCCGACCCGGTGGCCCGTTCCCTGCGGACCAGGAAGGCCGGGGCGGTGGGCCTGCTGCTCACCGAGAACCTGTCCTACGCGTTCCGGGACCCGGCGGCGATCGGGTTCCTGGAGGGGTTGGCGCTCGCGTGCGAGGACGCCGGCACCGGGCTGCTGCTCGTGCCGGCGAACCCGGAGCGCGAGGACGTGGCGGCCGTGCACCGCGCGGGGGTGGACGGTTTCGTCGTGTACTCGGTGCCCGACGACGACCCGCACCTGGCCGCGGTGCTGGAGCGGCCGGTGCCGACGGTCGTGTGCGACCAGCCCGACATCGGCAACGTCGACCGCGTCGGCATCGACGACCAGGCGGCCATGCACGCGCTGGGGCAGCACCTGATCTCGTTGGGACACCGGCGGATCGGCGTGGTGTGCATGCGGCTGGCCCGGGACCGCAACGACGACTTCGTGACGCCGGAACGGCAGCAGGCGGCGCACTTCCACGTGCAGCGGGCCCGGTTGGCGGGGCTCGCGCAGGCGTTCGAGTCGGTCGGCGTCGACTGGGCGACCGTGCCGGTGGCGGAGCGGTTCGACCACACCATGGCGTCCGGCGCGTCGGCGGCGGCGCAGGTGCTGGAGCGCGACCCGCAGATCACCGCCCTGGTGTGCACGTCGGACATACTGGCGCTCGGCGCGATGGGCGAGTTGCAGCGGCGGGGCCTGCGCGTGCCCGCGGACATCACGGTGACCGGGTTCGACGGCATCCGCGAGGCGGAGCAGGCGGGCCTGACCACCGTGCGGCAGCCGGTGCTGGAGAAGGGCCGCGCGGCGGGCAAGCTGCTGCTCGACTCGGCCGAACGCACCCGCCCGCGGGCCGTCACCCTGTCGACCGAACTGGTCCACGGCACCACCGCCGCCGCGCCGCGCGGCACGGCGGAGGAGCGCTGGTTCGGCCCGTGACCGGCCACCCGGCCTGACCGGCCCACCCGCCGCCCGGCCACCCATCCCGCTCGCTGCGCAGGGGTCCCCGCCCAGGGGACCCCTGCTTTTATTCTGCCGGGAGGCGCCGACAACCGGGCCGCCCGAACCGGAGCCTGTGGACAACTCGCCGGTGACGTCCGTGGTGACGCCCGTCGCGGCATCGCGGTCGGCAGAGGCGGGCGGTGCGAGCGGGCCGGTGCAAGCGGCCAGGTGCAAGGGGTCGGTGCAAGCGGCGACCAAGAGCGGGCGGCCAAGGGCAGGCGGGCGGCGGCTGAGGCGGTGGGCGGGGACGGCCCGACGTGAGCGGTCGGGCGAGGCCGGCAGGGGAAGCGGCCCGCCGGGCGCTCGGTCGGCGGAGACGGCCGTGTCCACTGGCACCTCGTGCCCCTCCCGCCCGGCGTCCCCTACGAGGAGCAGCAGACGGCCGTCCTCGACCCCGCCCGCGGCCACCTCGACATCCCCGACGCCGACCTGGCCGACCTCGCGCGCCGGCTCGGCGAACGCCTCTGAGTTCCACCAGGTGGATCACCCCCTCCGGCGAGCGACAATCGGGTCATGCCACCGCTGCGCAAGCTCGGCTTCCTCACCATCGGCCTGTTCGACGAGGCCGACCCGCGCCGCGGGCACGAGGCCACGTTGGACCTCGTCCGGCTCGGCGAACGGCTCGGGTTCGACAGCGCCTGGGTGCGGCACCGGCACCTGCAGCACGGCATCTCCTCCCCCGTCGCGGTGCTCGCCGCCGCGTCGCAGCGCACCACCCGCATCGAACTGGGCACCGCCGTCATCCCGCTCGGCTGGGAGAACCCGCTGCGCCTCGCCGAGGACCTGGCCACCGTCGACGTCCTCTCCGGCGGCCGGCTCAACCCGGGCGTGAGCGTCGGCCCGCCGATGCACTACGACCGGGTCAAGGAGGCGCTGTACCCCGACACCGCGGCCGCCGAGGACTTCGGCTACCGGCGCGCCGAACGGCTCCTCGCCCACCTGCGCGGCGAGCCCGTCACCGACTTCCGCGGCACGGAGGGCATCGAGGTCTTCTCCGACCGCGTCCAGCCGCACTCCCCCGGCCTCGCCGACCGCGTCTGGTACGGCGGCGGCAGCTTCGCGTCCGCCCGGTGGGCCGGCGGGCACGGGCTGAACCTGCTCGTCAGCAGCGTCGTCAAGGCCGAGGGCCGCACGGGCTTCGCGGACATCCAGCGCGACCACATCCGGGCCTTCCGCGCGGCCCACCCCGACGGCGCACGCGCCCGCGTCTCGCAGGGGCTCGTCGTCGTCCCGACCGACTCCGCCACGCCGGCGCAACGCGCCAAGTACCACGCCTACGCCGCGGGCCGGCTGCCGCGCACCGAGACCCCGCAAGGCCCGGCGGGGCTGCTGTTCTCCCCCGACTTCGTCGGCCCGTCCGCCGAGCTCGCCGAACGCCTGCACGAGCACGCCGCGTTCCGCGAGGTGGACGAGGTGGCGTTCGCCCTGCCCTTCACGTTCGAGCAGGAGGACTACGCCCAGATCCTCACCGACATCGCCACCGCGCTCGGCCCGGCGCTCGGGTGGCGGCCGTGACGGCTCACGTCACCCGGAAGACCACCGGGTCGCTCGCCTTGCCGGCCACGGACGCGACGAGCAGGTAGTCGCCCGCGCCGAGCCGGCGGTGCGCCCGGCAGCCCGGCTCGGACGTGCTGCCCGCCCACTCCAGGCTGTAGGCGAACCGCTCGCCCGGCCGCATGACCCGCACCTCGGACCCCTCGGTGGCGAAGCAGTCGTTGCTCGACCACAGCCGCGTCGCGCCGTCCGCGCTCGTCACCACCAGCTCGCGCACGTGCCTGCCGATCTCCTTCGCGCACGGCAGGGGGCCGGTGTTGGACACCACGATCGTGAACCGCACGGGCCGGCCGGCGGGCGTGGACGGCTCGCCCACCTCGGCCGCCACGGCCACCTGCGCGGGGTCGCACGGCGGTGGCGGGCCGGGCGGCGGCGTGGGCGTGACCGGCGCGGGCGGCGGGGTGGTCGGGGAGGTGGACGACGAGGCGACCGCGGACGTCCGCGAGGGCTCGGGCGGGCTGGACCGGGGCAGCGCCCCGACCGGCGCGGGGTCGCCGTGCCCGAGCAGCGCGCCGGCCGCCCACACCGCCGCGACCAGCGCGGCCACGGCCCCGGCGACGGCCACCGCGCGGCGCCGCCAGTACACGGACCTCGGGTGCGGGCCTGTGCGCTGGGTCACGGCCACGAAGGTAGCCCGGTCGGCTGGAATAGTCGGGGAGGCGTCAGTCACCCGATCCGGTGGACGTGAGGTTCACCCCGATCGCCTTGCCGGCCCGCGGGAGCCGCGTTCCAATCCCGGTGACCACGGAGGTGTGCGATGACCGCGATCGACGAGCTGCTGCGCCGCAATGCCGAGCTGGGCAACGTCGTGCCCGGCGACCGGTCGTCGCCCAGGCCCTCGATGCAGGTGGCGATCCTGACCTGCATGGACTCCCGCATCCGGGTGTTCGAGATCTTCGGCCTCAAGCAGGGCGAGGCGCACGTGCTGCGCAACGCGGGCGGCGTCGTCACCGACGACATGATCCGCTCGCTGGCGCTGAGCCAGCGCAAGCTCGGCACCCGCGAGGTGCTGCTGGTGCACCACACCGACTGCGGCCTGCAACTGGTGACCGAGGACGACTTCAAGGACGAGCTGGAACGCGACTCCGGGCTGCGCCCGACGTGGTCGGTGGAGGCGTTCCGCGAGGTGAAGGACAGCGTGCGCGGCTCGATGAACCGGGTCCGCCAGAGCGCCTTCCTGCCGCACCGCGACCACGTGCGGGGCTTCGTCTACGACGTGCACACGGGCGAGCTGACCGAGGTCGTCTGACCCGTCGTGGCCGGCGGACCGGTCGTGGGAGACTGTGCGGCGCCATGAGCCTGGACGCCGAACTCCTCCTCGACTGGTTCGCCGACACCGCCCGCGACCTGCCCTGGCGCCGGCCCGAGTGCACCGCCTGGGGCGTGCTGGTCAGCGAGATCATGCTGCAGCAGACCCCGGTGGCCCGGGTCGAGCCCGTCTGGCAGGAGTGGCTGGCCCGCTGGCCGACGCCGTCGGCGATGGCGCGGGCGAGCCAGGGCGAGGTGCTGCGCGCCTGGGGCAAGCTCGGCTACCCGCGCCGCGCCCTGCGGCTGCACGCCGCCGCCCAGGCCATCGCCGAGCACCACGGCGACGTCGTGCCGGACGACGTGGACACGCTGCTCGCGCTGCCCGGCATCGGCGCCTACACGGCTCGGGCGGTCGCGGCGTTCGCGTACGGCCGCAGGTGCCCGGTGGTCGACACGAACGTGCGACGGGTGGTGGCGCGGGCCGTGCACGGCGCGGGCGACGCGGGCCCGCCGTCCACCACCAAGGACCTCCGGGACGTCGAAGCGCTCCTGCCCGACGAGGACGCCGCCACCTACTCCGCCGCGCTGATGGAGCTGGGCGCGCTGGTCTGCACGGCCCGCGCCCCGAAGTGCGCCGACTGCCCGGTGTTCGCCGCGTGCGCGTGGCAGCTCAACGGGCGGCCCGCCTACGACGGCCCGGCGAAGGCCGTGCAGAAGTTCGCGGGCACCGACCGGCAGGTGCGCGGCCTGCTGCTGGACGTGCTGCGCGGCACGGACGAGCCGGTGGCGAAGTCCCGGCTGGACCTGGTCTGGTCGGACCCGGGCCAGCGGGACCGCTGCCTGCACTCGCTGCTGGTCGACGGCCTGGTCGAGCAGACCCGCGACGGCCTGTTCGCGCTGCCCGGGGAGCACTGACGTGCACGCGCTGGTGGTGTTCTTCGACGCCGAGGCCGAGGACGCCGTGCGCGCGCTGCGACGGCGGATCGGCGCGCGGTCCGAGCTGCCGCCGCACCTGACCTACGCGGCGGCGGGCACGATCGGGCCGAAGGTGCGCGCCGAGCTGCGCGAGGACCTGTCCCGGCTGTGGCTGCCCGACGTGTGGCTGCCCACCCTGGCCGCCACCGGCGGCACGCTCCGGCTCGACGCGGTCGTGGACGGCGAGCTGCTGGCCGTGCACTCGGCCGTGCACGACGTGCTGGCCGGTCGGGTGAAGCACCCGAACAGCAGGCACCTGCCGGGCAGCTGGGTGCCGCACTGCACGCTGCTCGACGGCGGGGACGACGAGATCAGGGCCGCGTTCGCGGCGCTGCACCCGATCACGCCGATCCGCGCCAAGGTCCGCGAGATGGCGATCGTGGACACTCAGACCGGCGGGATCGAGCCGCTCAGGAAAGCCTCCACCGCGCCCCGGTAGACCTCCGGGGCCTCGTCGTGCACGACGTGCCCGGACTCCGGCACGACCAGGTGGAACCCGCCGGTCCGCCGCGCCACCTCGGCCATCTGCCCGGCGCGCAGGCCGCCGCGCCCCGCCTCCACGAGCAGCATCGGGCACCGGATCGCGTCCACGTGGTCCCAGTACGCCCGCTCGCCCCACTCCGAGGCGATCTCGTACAGGTCGGCCAGGTCCGCGATGAGGTGCCAGCCGTCCTCGCGCTCCTCGAACATCTCCTCCACCCGCGGCACGTCCACGACCGTCCGCACGTGCGCCAGGGACTCGAACGCGGCCGGCCACGCGTCGAAGTACCACCGCCACTCGTCGACCGTGCGGCCCCGGTTGTCCGGCGCCACGTCCTCGGCCACGACCGCCCGCACCAGGTCCGGGCGGGTCGCGGCGAGCGCCCACGCGTGCAGCCCGCCCATCGAGTGCCCGATCACCACGGCGGGCGCGAGGTCGTGCCGCTCGATCACCTCGACCGCGTCGGCGACGAAGTCCTCGGTCCGGAACGGCCCGCGCACGGGGTTGCGGCCGTGCCCGCGCGCGTCCGGCGCGACGACCCGCCCGTACCGCTTGAGCCACTGCGCCACCGTCCACCACGTGCTCGCCCGGCTCATCAGGCCGTGGAGCAGCAGGATGCCCTGCCCCGATCCCCCGAACTCCGCAACGCTCATACGTGCATCATGTCGGCATGGCCATCAGCCCGAAGGCGCGCCCGTACCTGATCGTCGTCATCGCGGTGCTGGTGGTGGCGGGTGTCGTGGTGGCGAAGCTGCCGAGGGACGAGCCGGTCGCCGCGCCCACGACGACGGGCTCCACCACGCCGCCGGTGGTCGACGCCGTGGGCGGCGACGGCGCGGGCGACGCGTACTACCCCCAGGACGGCAACACCGGTTACGACGTCACCGCCTACGACGTGTCGGTGACCTACGACCCGGCGACCAGACGCCTGGACGGCGTCGCCCGGATCACCGCCCGGGCCACCGCGGACCTGTCCCGGTTCAACCTCGACCTGTACGCGCTGGAGGTCTCCGACGTGCGGGTGCGGGACCAGGCGGCCGGGCACCGGCAGGAGGGCGACCACGAGCTGGTCGTCACGCCCGCGTCCCCGCCGGCCGCGGGCGAGGAGTTCACCACCACCGTCGTGTACGGCGGCGAGCCGACCCTGTTCGAGGACCGCGCGCTGGGCCGCAGCGGCTGGCAGGTGTCGGCCACCGGCGGCGCGTTCGCGGCCGGCGAGCCGCACTCGGCGACCACCTGGTTCCCGGCCAACGACACCCCGCGCGACAAGGCGTCGTTCGCGCTGACCGCGCGCGTGCCGGAGGGCTGGTCGGTGGTGTCCAACGGTGTCGAGGAGGGCTCCACCACCGAGGCCGGCTGGACGACGTTCCGCTGGGTCGCCGCCCAGCCGATGGCCACCTACCTGACCACGATCGCGATCGACCGGTGGACGGTCGAGCGGTCCGCGCTGCCCGACGGCACCCCGGTGGTGGACGCCTACGCGCCGGGCGCGCTGAACGCCCGCGCGCACCAGCGGCGGCTGCCCGAGGTGCTCGCGTTCCTGGCCGACAGGTTCGGGCCGTACCCGTTCTCCTCGGCGGGCGGGATCTTCCTGGCCGACGACATCGGCTTCTCGCTGGAGACGCAGACCCGGCCGATCTACGCCGCGTGGGCCGACCTCGACACCGTGGTGCACGAGAACGCGCACCAGTGGTTCGGCGACTCGGTGAGCCTGGAGAACTGGGCCGACATCTGCCTGAACGAGTGCTTCGCCTCCTACGCCCAGTGGTTGTGGGCGGAGGCGAAGGACGGCGCGGACCTCGACGCCCGCTACCGGGCCGAGGTCGAGCGGGTCGGCGACCGCGACTCGTACTGGGGCCGCAGGCTCTACGACATGGGCCGCGGGAACGAGTTCCGCGGCGTCTACGACAAGGGGCAGCTCGCGCTGCACGCGCTGCGCCGCCAGGTCGGCGACCCCGCGTTCGACCGGGTGCTCAAGGAGTGGACGGCGGCGCACCGGGACGGCAACGCGTCCTGGCCGGAGTTCGAGGCGCACGTGGAGCGGGTGTCGGGGCAGGACCTCGACGGCTTCTTCGCCGCGTGGTTCCGCGGCGACGGGGTGCCCGCCGACGAGTACCTCTACCCGGGCCCGCTGCGCCGCTAACCCCCTTGGCCGGTTAGCCGGCCTGGCTACAGTGGATCGCATGGCGACGTGGACCAGGACGCTGATCGGCCGCGACGGGCAGCGGTTCCGCTTCGACCCCGGCAGCTTCGCGATGGAACTGCTGGTCAGCGGCGGTCCGGGCGAGCTGCGCGTGTTCGAGGAGCTGCACGCGCCGGCCGACCTGGCGCGGTGGCTGGCCGACTCGCGCCTGGCCGCGACCGCGCCGTTCACGGCCGCGGACGTGCGCGTCACCGAAGCCGAACTGGCCGCCGTCAAAGAGCTGCGGGACGCGTTCTGGCGGGTCGCCCACGCGCTGGCGCACGGCGACGAGCCGCCGCCCGCCGACGTGGAGGTGCTCAACGCCGCCACCGCCGAGACGCCGCGCCCGGTCGTGGACCCCGGCACGCGCGCCCTGACCTGGGCGAAGCCCATCACCGGCACGCAGGCGCTCGGCGCGGCGGCCCGCGACGCGGTCGGGCTGGTGGCCCGCGGCGGCGTGCGCGAGTGCTCGGCCCCCGACTGCCGGCTGCTGTTCCTGGACACCTCGCGGTCCGGCAACCGCCGGTGGTGCTCGATGGAGCGCTGTGGCAACCGGCACAAGGTGCGCCTGCACCGCGCCCGCCACGAGACGGAACCCACCGCGGCGCAGTAACGTCGGGGCATGGCGGTTGTGAAGATCAACGCGATCCACGTGCCCGACGGCTCGGGCCCGGAGCTGGAGAAGCGGTTCGCCGCGCGGCTCGGCGCGGTCGACTCGGAGCCCGGTTTCCTCGGCTTCCAGCTCCTGCGCCCGGTCAAGGGCGACGACCGGTACTTCGTCGTCACCCAGTGGGAGTCCGAGGAGGACTTCCGGAACTGGCTGGGCGGCAGCGCCAAGGAGGCCCACTCGGGCGAGCGCGCCAAGCCCGTCGGCACCGGCTCGGACCTGCTGGAGTTCGAGGTCGTGCTCAGCTCCGCGCCGAAGAAGTGACCCGGCCGGGGTGAGCGGGGAGCTGGACCGCGCAGCGGAGCTGATCGCGTCCGCCGGCGCGCTCCTGGTGTGCGCGGGCGCCGGGATGGGCGTGGACTCCGGCCTGCCCGACTTCCGCGGCACGACCGGCTTCTGGCGGGCCTACCCGCCCTACGCGCGGCTCGGGCTGCGGTTCGAGGAGCTGGCCGACCCGGCGCACTTCGTCGAGGACCCGGCGCTCGCCTGGGGCTTCTACGGGCACCGGCTCGACCTGTACCGGCGCACGACCCCGCACGACGGTTTCCGCGTGCTGCGGGAGTGGGGCGCGCGGGTGTTCACCTCGAACGTGGACGGCCAGTTCCAGCGGGCCGGGTTCACCGACGTGGCGGAGGTGCACGGGTCGATCCACCACCTGCAGTGCGTGGAGCCGTGCACCGACGACGTGTGGCCGGCGGACGACGTCGTGGTGGACGTCGACCCGGAGACCCTGCGCGCCGTCGGGCCGCTGCCGTCGTGCCGCCACTGCGGCGGGCTCGCGCGGCCGAACATCCTCATGTTCGGCGACCGGTCGTGGCTCGGCGGGCCGTCCCAGCGGGCGTTGGACGAGCTGGCGACGTGGCGGCGCGCCCACCGCGACCTGGTCGTGCTGGAGCTGGGCGCCGGTCAGGCGGTGCCCACCGTGCGGCGGCAGGCCGAGCTGGCCGGCGCCGCCTCGGGCGCGCTCATCCGGATCAACCCGCGCGAGCCGGAGGTCCGGCACGGGCGAGGGGTGTCGCTGCCGATGGGCGCGCTGGAGGCGCTCACCGAGCTGGCACGACGAATCGGCTGACGACCGCCCGGTGGTCCGAGCCGGGCACGTCGACCACGGCGAAGTCCTCCACCGGGCACCGCCGGTCCACGAGCACGTGGTCGATGGCCACCGGCGGCGGCCACAGCGCGCCGGCCGCCGGCCACGTCGCCCGCAGACCCGCGCCCACCTCGTCGGCCGCGTCCGCGTAACCGCCGTTCAGCAGCCGGCGCAGGCCCACGTGGTCCAGGGTGGCGTTGAAGTCGCCCGCGAGCACCCGCACCGGCCCGTCCAGGGTCCGCTTCGGCAGGCCCGCCAGGTCGCGCTGCCAGCGCTCCGGCCCGTCGTCCACCACGGGCGGCAGCGGGTGCACCGACACGACCTCCAGGTCCTCGCCGGGCAGGTCGACCAGCGCGCCCGCCTGGCGCAGCGTGCTGGGCGGCGTGAGCGTGCGGGGGAACACCGGGTAGCGGGACGCGATGCCCGAGCCCGAGCCGCCCGGCTCGTCCAGGAAGTGCCGGAACGGCAGCACCTCGGCCAGGCCGGCGCGGTCGAAGTCGCGCACCATCTCCGGCGTCAGCTCCTGCACCGCGAGCACGTCCACGTCGTGCGCCCGCACCGCCGCCACGACCGCCTCCGCCTCGGCCTTGCCGACCAGCAGGTTCGCCGCCATCACGGTGACCTCCCGCCCGACGGCCACCGGCCGCGGGTCCGGGAACGCCCGCGGCACGACCGCCGCCACCAGCACCACCGCGACCAGCGACGTCACCGTGCCGACCGCCCACCGGCGCAGCAGCAGCGCCAGCACGCCCAGCACGACGCCGCCGGCGGTGACGTAGGGGGTGAGGGCGGTCGTGGCGACCATGTGGCGGGTGCCGTCGATCCCGAGGAGCCGGATGAACGCCGCCGGCAGGAACGTGACGGCCGCCACCACCAGCAGGAACGTCACGCTCCTGCGCCTGGTGCGGCGTTCCCGGGTGTCGACCACGCGATCTAGTCTGCCCGAGTGGACGTGTTGCTGACGGGCTTCGAGCCGTTCGACGGCGAGGTCGCCAACCCCTCGTGGGACGCGGTCGCCGCGGTGCGACCGGACGGCTACCGGCTGACCAGGCTGCGCCTGCCGTGCGTGTTCGGGGACTCGGTCACCGCCCTGCGGGAGGCCGTGACCGGCCGCCACTACGACGTCGTCGTGTGCGTGGGCCAGGCGGGCGGCCGGGCCGGCGTCACGCCGGAACGCGTCGCGGTGAACCTGGACGACGCGCGGATCCCGGACAACGCGGGCGCGCAACCGGTCGACCGGCCGGTGGTGCCCGGCGGGCCCGCGGCCTACTTCACCGGGCTGCCGGTGAAGGCGTGCGTGGCCGCGCTGGAGGCCGAGGGCATCCCGGCGTCGGTGTCGCACACGGCCGGGACGTTCGTGTGCAACCACGTGTTCTACGCCCTGATGCACCTGGTCGCGACCGAGCGGCCCGGCGTGCGCGCCGGGTTCGTGCACGTGCCGTACGCCCCGGAGCAGGTCGGGGCGCGCGAGCACCCGAGCCTGCCCGTCGCCACCACGGCCAGGGCGCTGGAGCTGATCGTCCACACGGCGCTGCACACGTCCACCGACCTGCGCACCCCGGCCGGCGCCCTGCACTGACCGGTCCCCCCGGCGCACGACAGCGCCCCCCGGGCGAACCCGGGGGGCGCTGTCACGTCGCCGGCGCGTCGGTCAGGGGTCACGCGGACTCGGAGTCCGCCTCACCGCCCGAGTCGCCACCGGAGGCCGCGAGGTCGACCGGCGGGGCGTCCGGCACCCGCATCGGCTTGGCCTCGCCGCGGAACACGAAGTGCGCCTTGTCGTCGGCCTCGGACTCGCCGTCCCAGCCCTCGACGTCGGTGATGATGATCTGGCCGGGCTGGATCTCCCCGAACAGGATCTTCTCCGACAGCTGGTCCTCGATCTCCCGCTGGATCGTGCGGCGCAGCGGCCGGGCGCCCAGCACGGGGTCGAACCCGCGCTTGGCCAGCAGCTTCTTCGCGCGATCCGTCAGCTCGATCGCCATGTCCTTGTTCTTCAACTGCTGCTCGACGCGGGCGATCATCAGGTCCACCATCTTGATGATCTCGTCCTGGGTGAGCTGGTGGAAGACGATGATGTCGTCGATGCGGTTGAGGAACTCGGGCCGGAAGTGCTTCTTCAGCTCGTCGTTGACCTTATTCTTCATGCGCTCGTAGTTGGACGCGGTGTCCTGACCCGAGGTGAAGCCGAGGCCGACGGCCTTGCTGATGTCCGACGTGCCCAGGTTGGACGTGAAGATGATGACGGTGTTCTTGAAGTCCACCGTCCGGCCCTGACCGTCGGTCAGGCGGCCGTCCTCCAGCACCTGGAGCAGCGTGTTGTAGACCTCCTGGTGGGCCTTCTCGATCTCGTCGAACAGCACCACGGAGAACGGCTTGCGGCGCACCTTCTCGGTGAGCTGCCCGCCCTCCTCGTAACCGACGTAACCGGGAGGCGCGCCGAACAGGCGCGACGCGGTGTAGCGGTCGTGGAACTCGCCCATGTCGATCTGGATGAGGGCGTCGTCCTCGCCGAACAGGAAGTTCGCCAGCGCCTTGGACAGCTCGGTCTTGCCGACGCCGGACGGGCCGGCGAAGATGAACGAGCCGGAAGGCCGCTTCGGGTCCTTCAGGCCGGCCCGCGTGCGGCGGATCGCCTGCGACACGGCCTTGACCGCGTCGACCTGGCCGATGATCCGCTTGTGCAGCTCGTCCTCCATGCGGAGCAGACGCGTGGTCTCCTCCTCGGTGAGCTTGAACACGGGGATGCCGGTCCAGTTCGCCAGCACCTCGGCGATCTGCTCGTCGTCCACCTCGGCGACGACGTCGAGGTCGCCGTCCTTCCACTGCTTCTCCCGCTCGGCCTTCTGGCCGAGCAGCGTCTTCTCCTGGTCGCGGAGCTTCGCGGCGCGCTCGAAGTCCTGCGCGTCGATCGCCGACTCCTTGTCCCGGCGCACGTCGGCGATCTTCTCGTCGAACTCGCGCAGGTCCGGCGGCGCGGTCATCCGGCGGATGCGCATCCGCGCGCCGGCCTCGTCGATCAGGTCGATCGCCTTGTCCGGCAGGAACCGGTCGTTGATGTAGCGGTCGGCCAGCGTGGCGGCCGCGACCAGCGCCGAGTCGGTGATCGAGACGCGGTGGTGCGCCTCGTACCGGTCGCGCAGGCCCTTGAGGATCTCGATCGTGTGCTCCAGCGACGGCTCGCCGACCTGGATCGGCTGGAACCGGCGCTCCAGGGCGGGGTCCTTCTCGACGTACTTGCGGTACTCGTCGAGCGTGGTCGCGCCGATGGTCTGGAGCTCGCCGCGGGCCAGCATGGGCTTGAGGATCGACGCGGCGTCGATCGCGCCCTCGGCCGCGCCGGCGCCGACCAGGGTGTGGATCTCGTCGATGAACAGGATGATGTCGCCGCGCGTGCGGATCTCCTTGAGCACCTTCTTCAGGCGCTCCTCGAAGTCACCGCGGTAGCGGGAGCCCGCGACCAGCGACCCCAGGTCCAGCGTGTAGAGCTGCTTGTCCTTCAGCGTCTCGGGCACCTCGCCCTTGACCACCATCTGGGCCAAGCCCTCCACCACGGCGGTCTTGCCCACGCCGGGCTCGCCGATCAGGACCGGGTTGTTCTTGGTGCGGCGGGACAGCACCTGCATGACCCGCTCGATCTCCTTGGTGCGCCCGATCACCGGGTCGAGCTTGCCCTCCCGCGCGCTGGCGGTCAGGTTGCGCCCGAACTGGTCGAGGACCAGGGACGAGGACGGGGTGCCCTCACCGCGGCCGCCGGACTCGGCCGGCTCCTTGCCGGTGGAGTAGCCGGACAGGAGCTGGAGGACCTGCTGGCGCACCCGGTTGAGGTCCGCGCCCAGCTTGACCAGCACCTGCGCGGCGACGCCCTCGCCCTCGCGGATCAGGCCGAGCAGGATGTGCTCCGTGCCGATGTAGTTGTGCCCCAGCTGCAGCGCCTCGCGCAGCGACAGCTCGAGCACCTTCTTGGCGCGCGGGGTGAAGGGGATGTGGCCGGACGGGGCCTGCTGACCCTGGCCGATGATCTCTTCGACCTGCTGGCGGACGCCCTCCAGCGCGATCCCCAACGACTCCAGCGCCTTGGCGGCGACACCTTCACCCTCGTGGATCAACCCCAGGAGGATGTGCTCGGTGCCGATGTAGTTGTGGTTGAGCATCCGGGCCTCTTCCTGGGCCAGGACAACCACCCGCCTCGCGCGGTCGGTGAACCTTTCGAACATTCGCACTCCCTGACTGCTGCGCCGGCGGTCCTCGGGCTCACCACTGGCTGACCGTCTGGCCGACCGTGGAGAGCGCGGCACCGTGGGACCACTGTAGTCGTCAGCCCCGACACTCTCAGTTCCCGATCGCAGGCAGCCGTCTTCGGGGATCTCTGACATCGGTACCAACGCGTGATCTGCCTGGCAGATTCCACGGATCGGGTGTTGTCCGCTGAGCGCGAACATTCAGCCGTTCGGCGACACCGGTGGTGACCGGGGTCACCACCGGGGTGCAAGTTAGGTGAACCTCGGTAAGGTTAGGCAAGCCTCAACCCGCTCGACTCATTCGACCCGACGAGGACCTTCTGGACATGACCGTACCGGTGACGACCACCCGATGCGACGTGACGACGCCCGTCGCGCGGTCCCTGGCCGAGGTCACCGTGTACGAGGGGTTCGACCTGCGGTTCGGCCTGCCCGCCGAGCGGGGCGACTGGGTGCGGTGCTCGGAGTTCACCGACGAGCCGGAGCGGTTCGACGCGTGGCGCAAGGCGCTGGCGGAGTGGCTGCGCGAGCAGCACGGCGAGGCGCCCGACCGCACCACCGCCGGGTACGTCATGAGCTGGTACCTCAACGTGGTCGGGCTGCTGGGCGGGCTGCTGTTCCACACCGCGCGGCGGGTGCCGTCGCTGCGGCCCGCCGACGTGGCGATCAAGGTGGCCGCGGAGGGCAGGCCGCACACGGTCGGGGTGGCGTTGCTGAGCGAGGAGTTCGCGTGCCTGCCCGACGACCCGGCGGGCGACCACCCGGCGGCGACCGTGGTGGCCGACGAGACCGCGTTGGCGGCGTTGCTGCGGGCCCGGTTCGCGGCGCACAGCGCGCGCTTCGTGGGCGCGTTCGGGCCGACCGTGCGGCTGGGGCGGCGGATGCTGTGGGCGGCGGCCACGGACGCGCTGGACAGCGCGGCGTGGACGGCGGGCCGGGTGTGCGGCGACGAGACGGCGGGCGTGGTGGACGCGGCGCTGCTGCTGCCGGCCAAGCTGGACCCGTTCACCTCGGCGTCCACCCTGCGCGCGACCGGGACGGGGTGGACCCGGCGGCGGGAGAGCTGCTGCTTCCACTTCGTGCTGCCGAACGCCGAACCCTGCTCCACCTGCCCGCGCGTCTGCTGACCACCCTGCGTGTCGAACCCCGGGTCCCGGGATTCGACACGCGCGGCGGTCAGCGGTGGCGGTGGCCGATCGGGATCACCAGAGGGGTGCCGGAGACCGGGTCGGGGACGACGCGGGCGTCCAGGCCGAACACCTCCAGCAGGTTCGGCTCGGTCAGCACCTCCGCCGGCGGGCCGGCGACCACGATCCGGCCGTCCTTCATCGCGACCAGGCGGTCGGCGTAGCGGGCGGCCAGGTTCAGGTCGTGCAGCACCATCACCACGGTCCGGCCGTGGTCGCGGTGCAGCCGGTGCACCAGGTCCAGCACGTCGATCTGGTGCGCGAGGTCCAGGTACGTGGTCGGCTCGTCCAGCAGCAGCAGGTCGGTGCCCTGCGCCAGCGCCATCGAGATCCACGCCCGCTGCCGCTGCCCGCCCGACAGCTCGTCCACGGTCCGGTCGGCCAGCCCGGCCATGCCGGTCAGCTCCAGCGCCGACGCCACCGCCGCCTCGTCCTCCGGCGACCACTGCCGGTACCACGCCTGGTGCGGGTGCCGGCCGCGCGCCACCAGCTCCGCCACGGTCAGCCCCTCGGGGGCCTGCGGCGACTGCGGCAGCATCGCCAGCGCCTTCGCCACCTCGCGGGTGGGCGTCCGGTCGATCCGCTTGCCGTCCAGCAGCACCGCGCCGGACCGGGCGGGCAGCAGCCGGCCCAGGGCGCGCAGCAGCGTGGACTTGCCGCACCCGTTGGGCCCGATCACCGCCGTCACCGAACCGGACAGCACGTCCAGGTCCAGCGACGACACCACCAGCCGCTCCCCGTACCCGACGGACAGCGACTGCGCCCGCAGTCGAACAGCGGTCATACCCGTGCCTCCCGGCGACTCCGGACGAGCAGGTACATCAGGTAGGGCGCGCCGAGCACCGCGGTCACCACGCCGACCGGCAGCTCGAACCCGCCGAACGCCAGCCGCGCGACCAGGTCCGACACCACCACCAACAGGCCGCCGACCACGGCCGACCCGAGCAGCGGCGGCGTCGCCGTGCCGGCCAGCCGCAGCGCGATCTGCGGCGACGCCAGCGCCACGAACGCCACCGGCCCGGCGGCGGCCGTCGCCACGGCGGCCAGCGCGACCGCGATGAGCAGCATCACGCTGCGCGCGCCGTTGAGCCGGACCCCGAGCCCGCGCACGGTGTCGTCGTCGAACTGCAGCGCGCCGAGCAGCCGCGCCCCGACCAGCGCCGCCGGGACGAGCACGGCCAGCGCCAACCCGACCGGCACGACGTGCTCCCAGCCGCGCCCGTTCAGGCTGCCGGTGATCCACACCATCACCCGCGCCGCGTCGGTCACGTCGCCCACGGTCAGCAGGTAGTGGGTGAAGTTGCCGGTCACGGCCGACACGCCGATGCCGACGAGCACCAGCCGGAACCCCTCGATGCCCCGCCGCCACGCCAGCCCGTACACCAGCAGGCCCGCGAGCAGCCCGCCGGCCAGGCTCGCCAGCGGCACGCCGACCGTCGCGAGCGTCCCGCCGACCGCGCCCATCGACCCGGCGAACGTGATCACGGTGACCGCGCCGGCGCCCGCTCCCCACGTCACGCCGAGGATGTCCGGGCTCGCCAGCGGGTTGCGGGCGATCGACTGGAACACCGCGCCCGCCACGCCCAGCGCCGCGCCGACGAACACGCCGGTCAACGCCCGGGGCAGGCGCAGGTCGAGCACGATGAACCGCTGGCCGCGCTGCCCGCCGCCGAGCAGCACGTCGAACACCTGCCCGAGCGGGATCGGGAAGTCGCCGCGGGCCACGCTCACCGCGCCCGCCAGCACCACCAGCCCCAGGCCGACGACCACCACGGCGAACGCCCGCCACCGCAGCGGCCCGGACACGGGGCCGAGCCGGAAACCCCTCACAGCTTCACCAGCCTCCGCCGCCGCACCAGGGCGATGAAGAACGGCGCGCCGACCAGGGCCAGCACCACCCCGACCTCCAGTTCCCCCGGTCGGGCGACGACCCGGCCGACCACGTCGGCGACGAGCAGCACGATGGCCCCGATCACCGCGGCGAACGGCAGCAGCCACCGGTAGTCCGGCCCCGTGAGCGCCCGCGCCGCGTGCGGCACCACCAGCCCGAGGAACCCGATCGGCCCGCACACCGCCACCGCGCCGCCCACCAGCAGGGTGGTCGCGGCCACCCCGACGACCCGGGTCAGCACCACCCGCTGCCCCAGCGAGCGCGCCACGTCGTCGCCGAGCGCCAGCGCGTTCAGCCCGGACGCGTTGAACGCCGCCAGCACCAGCCCGAGCAGCAGGAACGGCAGCACCTGCCACAGCAGCCCGAGGTCGCGCCCGGACACCGCGCCGACCTGCCAGAACCGGAACGCGTCCAGGCTCTGCCGGTCGAGCAGCACCAGCGCCGACACCAGGCCGTGCATGAGCGCGGTGACCGCCGCGCCGGCCAGCGCCAACGTGACCGGCGTCGGCCCGGAGCGCCCCGAGCCGAGCAGGAAGACCACGACGCTGGCCACGAGCGCGCCCGCGAACGCGAACCACACGTACCCGTAGAGGCTGGTCACGCCGAGCGTGAAGATCGACAGGACGACGGCGAACGCGGCGCCCTGCGTCACGCCCAGGATGCCCGGGTCGGCCAGCGGGTTGCGGGTGTGCCCCTGCATCAGCGCGCCGCCGACGCCCAGCGCCACGCCGACCGCGATGCCGAGGAGCGTGCGCGGCACCCGCAGCTCGCGCACCACGAGGTCGTTCTCCAGCCCCGTGGGCGAGGTCAGCGCGTGCCAGACGTCGGCGAGCGGCACGTCCTTCGCGCCGATGGCCACGCTGGCGAGCGCGACCAGGACCAGGAGCCCGACCAGCAGGGCGAGGCGGGTGCTGCGGAGGGCCAACGCTCCAGCTCCTCCCACGGCGACCCGGACCTTCGGTGAGGTAAGCCTAACCGAACACGGTCCGAGCACCGCCGGGCACGCTCCGTGCCGCCGAACGGCCGAGCGGGGGCCGGCCCGTCGGCACGGGCGCGCCGCGCCGGGACGGCCGATCGAATTCGATCTTCCCGTGCCGCGGCCGGGCGGAAAACACCGAGGGGCGCCGGATCAAATCTGGCGCCCCTTCGTCGATTGACGTAATTGCGGTGCCCCGCGTCACGTCACACCGGCGTCAGCCCTGCTGGTGGTACGCCTCCAGCACCTCGGCCGGGATGCGCCCGCGGTCGGACACCTTCATCCCCTGCTTGCGCGCCCACTCCCGAATGGCCTGGTTCTGCTCGCGATCCGCCGAAGCCGGACGAGCCGCCTTCACACCGGCCGGACGACCCGGGCCGCGCTTGCGGCCGCCCGCCTTGCGGGCACTGGCGACGAAGTCGGCGAGAGCGTCGCGGAGCCGACCCGCATTGCTCGCGGAAAGGTCGATCTCGTAGGACACGCCGTCCAAACCGAAGCCGACCGTCTCCTCCGCCTTCCCACCGTCCAGGTCATCGACCAGGGTCACGGTGACCTTCTGCGCCATGCGTATCCTCCTGGACTCGAATGCGCGGTGTTCCCCGACCGCGACCTAAAGCATTGGCGAGTGCAGGTTAGCGCACAACTCCTGGAATGCGCTCCCCGGAGTCCGAGAAGTTACTCATTCCGGGCGCACGAGGGGGAACAGGATCGTCTCCCGGATACCGAGACCCGTGAGCGCCATCAGCAGCCGGTCGATGCCCATTCCGACGCCACCGGTCGGTGGCATTCCGTACTCCAGTGATCGCAGAAAGTCTTCGTCGACCGGCATGGCCTCGACGTCGCCGCCGGCCGCCAGTCGGGCCTGGGCTTCCAGCCGCTCGCGCTCGACCACGGGGTCCACCAGTTCCGAGTATCCCGTGGCCAACTCGAATCCGCGCACGTAGAGGTCCCACTTTTCGGCCACGCCCGGCCGGGTGCGGTGCTGGCGGGTGAGCGGCGAGGTCTCCACCGGGAAATCACGCACAAAGGTGGGCGCGTACAGGGTGTCGCCGACCAGGTGCTCCCACAGCTCCTCGACCAGCTTGCCGTGGCCGAGCTTCGGGTCGGTCTCCACCCCGTGCTTGTCCGCCAGCTCCCGCAGCCGCTCGGAAGAAGTTTCGGGCGTGACTTCTTCGCCCGCCGCATCGGACAACGAGTCGTACATGCTCAAGGTCGTCCACTCGCCGCCGAGGTCGTACTCGGAACCGTCGGCCAGCGTCACCACGTGCGAACCGGCGACGGCGAGCGCGGCTTCCTGGATCAGCTCCCGGGTCAGCACCGCGTTCGTGTCGTAGGTGGCGTACGCCTCGTAGTACTCCAACATCGAGAACTCGGGCGAATGGGACGAGTCCATGCCCTCGTTGCGGAAGTTGCGGTTGATCTCGAAGACCTTCTCGATACCGCCGACCACGCACCGCTTGAGGTACAGCTCCGGCGCGATGCGCAGGAAGAGGTCGATGTCGAGCGCGTTCGACCGGGTCACGAACGGCCGGGCGCTCGCGCCGCCCTGCAACGTCTGCAACATCGGGGTCTCGACTTCGATGAAACCGCGCCGGTGGAACGACTCCCGCAACGAGCGCACCACCGCGGCCCGGTTGCGCACCGTGTTCCGCGCCTGCTCGCGCAGGATCAGATCCACGTAGCGCTGCCGAATGCGGGTTTCCTCGGCGAGTTCCTTGTGCGCGACCGGCAACGGGCGCAACGCCTTCGCCGTGATCGCCCAGCGGTCCGCCATCACGGACAGTTCGCCGCGGCGGGACGTGATGACCTCGCCGTGCACGAATACGTGGTCGCCCAAGTCGACGTCGGACTTCCATTCGGCCAGCGCCTGCTCGCCCACGCCGTTGAGGCTCAGCATGGCCTGCAGTTCGGTGCCGTCGCCCTCGCGCAGCGTCGCGAAGCACAACTTGCCGGTGTTGCGGATGAACATGACGCGGCCGGTCACACCGACCACCTCGCCGGTCGACGTGTCCGGCTCCAGCCCCTGGTGGGCTTCCCGCACCTCGCGCAACGTGTGCGTGCGGGGCACTTCGACCGGATAGGGATCGACACCGCGTTCCAGCAGTCGCGCCCGCTTCTCCCGGCGGACCCTGAGCTGCTCGGGGAGATCGTCGTCGCTGGTCGCGGAACCGGTCGCTGGCTGCTCACTCACAGCACGAAGGGTACGGAAAGACCGCTCGGGAAATCGAACCGGATCTCACTAGGCTGTGGGTGGTGACCGGAGACGACTTGCGGGCCAGGCGGGCGAACTCCTTCGGAGCGCACGCGGCGGCATACGCGGAACACCGACCGGACTACCCCTCCGACGCCGTCCGCTGGGCGTTGGAGCCACTGGGCGAAGGCCCGCGCGACGTGCTCGACCTCGCCGCGGGCACGGGCAAGCTGACCGGCGGCCTGCTCGCCCTGGGCCACCACGTGACGGCGGTCGAACCGGACGAGGCGATGCTGTCGCAGCTGGTGCGCCACCACGGCGCGGCGCGCGCGTTGCCCGGCAGCGCCGAGCGCATCCCCGTGCCGGACCACACGGTCGACGCGGTCGTGGTGGGCCAGGCGTTCCACTGGTTCGACGCGCCGCGCGCGATGGCGGAGATCGCCCGCGTGCTGCGGCCCGGCGGCGTGCTCGCCTCGCTGTGGAACGACTTCGACGACTCGGTGCCGTGGGTGGCCGAGTTCGTACGGGTCGCCCGCGCCGAAGTCGCCGTGCCGGACGTGGACACCGACCCGGTGCCGCGGCACGCGCTGTTCACCGACACCGGGGAGCGCGTCTTCAAGCACGCGCACCGGCGCACGGCCGAGACCGTGGTCTCGACCATCAACACGCACTCCCACGCGCTGGTGATCCCGGAGCAGGAGCGGGTCGACCTGAACCGGCGGATCCTCGCGTTCCTCAAGTCGCGCCCGGAAACCGCGCACGGCGAGTTCGACTTCCCCCTGACCACCTACGTCAAGCGGCTGCGGCGGACCGCCTGACCGTCAGACCCGGTTGCGCTCGAACACCAGCCGCAGGCCCAGCAACGTCAGGTCCGGCACGTGCGACTGGATGGTGGCCGACTCCGACACCACCAGGGGCGCGAGGCCGCCGGTCGCGATCACCGCGACCGGGCCGGGTTCGCTGAGCTGCAACTCGTCCACGATCCGCCGCACCAGGCCGTCGACCTGGCCGACGAACCCGTAGACGATGCCGGACTGGAGGCACTCCACGGTGTTCTTGCCGATCACCGACCGGGGCCGCACCAGCTCGACCTTGCGCAGCTGGGCCGCGCGCGCGGCGAGCGCGTCCACGGAGATCTCGATGCCCGGCGCCAGCGCGCCGCCGAGGAACTCGCCCTTGGCCGAGATCACGTCCAGGTTCGTGGACGTGCCGAAGTCGACCACCACGCACGCCGTGCTGTGCAGGTGGTGCGCGGCCAGCGTGTTGATCACCCGGTCGGAGCCGACCTCCTTGGGGTTGTCCACCAGCAGCGGCACGCCGGTGCGCACGCCCGGCTCCACCAGCACCTTGGGCACGCCCGAGTAGTACCGGCCGAGCATCACCCGCAGCTCGCGCAGCACCGCGGGCACGGTGGACAGCGCGGAGATGCCGGTGATCTTGTCGGCGTACTCGCCGAGCAGGCCGCGCATGGTCAGCGCCAGCTCGTCGGCGGTCATCCGGGCGTCGGTGCGCATCCGCCAGTCGCGGACCAGCTCGGCGGAGTCGCCCGTCCCGTCGTACAGGCCGAGCACGATGTTGGTGTTGCCGACGTCGATGGCGAGCAGCACAGCGCGTTCCCCCTAGTCCTCGGCCTGGATCAAGGCGTCCAGCGCCGCCGCGTCCTCGGTCTCCGCCGCCACCGGTTCCGGCGTGGCGGTGGCGGACCCGTTCACCAGCCCGGAGCCCTCCGGCGCGTGCGCCGGGTCCGCGCCGAGGTCGACCACCTTGTTGTCGGCGTCGACGAAGACGACCTTCGGCCGGTACGCCCGCGCCTCGGCGTCGTCCATCTGCCCGTAGGCGATGAGGATCACCAGGTCGCCGGGCTTCACCAGGTGCGCCGCCGCGCCGTTGATGCCGATCACGCCGGTGCCGCGGGCGCCGGGGATGACGTAGGTCTCCAGGCGCGCCCCGTTGGTGACGTCCACGATCGCGACCTGCTCGCCGGCCAGCAGGTCGGCGGCGTCCATCAGGTCCTCGTCCACCGTGACGGAGCCGACGTAGTGCAGGTCGGCCTGGGTGACGGTGGCCCGGTGGATCTTCGACTTGAGCATGGTGCGGAACATGGCGGTCCCCTTACTCGTCACCGGTGCCGAGCAGCACGGCGGCGTTGTCGATCAGGCGGGTGGAGCCGACGCGGGCGGCCACCAGCAGGCGGGCGTCGCCGTTCTCGGGGGCCGGGCCGAGGTCGGGCGCCCGCAGCTCCAGGTAGTCGAGGTCGACGCCGGGCGCCGCGGCGAGGGTGTCCCGCGCGGCCCGGAGCACGGCGTCCGCGCCCTGCCCGCTGACGTACGCGCCCGCCACCAGGGCGGCGGACAGCGCGGTCGCGGCGGAGCGCTCCTCTTCGGACAGGTAGCGGTTGCGCGAGGACAGCGCCAGGCCGTCCGGCTCGCGCACGGTCGGCACGCCGACCACGTCCAGCGGGAAGTTCAGGTCCCGCGCCATCCGGTGGATCAGCGTGAGCTGCTGGTAGTCCTTCTCGCCGAACACCGCGTACGTCGGCTGCACGATGTTGAACAGCTTGGCGACCACGGACAGCACCCCGGCGAAGTGGCCGGGCCTGGCGCGGCCCTCCAGCTCGTCCCCGAGCGGGCCGGGGTCCACGGTGATCGTGCTGCCGGGCGGGTACATGTCCTCCACCGACGGCGCGAACACCAGCCCGACGCGCTCCTCGCGGCAGACGTCCACGTCGGCCTCGAAGCTGCGCGGGTAGCGGTCGAAGTCCTCGTTCGGCCCGAACTGGGTCGGGTTCACGAAGAGGGAGACGACGACCACGGTGTTCTGCATGACGTGCGCTTCGCGGATCAGCTTGCGGTGGCCCTCGTGCAGCGCGCCCATGGTCGGCACCAGGGCGATGTTGCGGCCGGCCGCCTTCAACGCCCTGGTGACGCGGCGCAGCCGCGCCGGGTCGCGGTGCACCGTCACGTCGTTCGGCGTGTAGTCGTCCTTGGTGAGCGGCTTGGTCATGCCTGTCCTTCGAGGGTGGTGCGGACGTCGGCCGCGAGGTCGGGCTTGAGCAGCCCGGCGGCCTGGGCGCGCGCCGCGGTGCGGAGCGCGAGGACCCGGTACGCGGGCAGGGTGTCCGGTCCGCCGCCGGCGGCGACGTCGCCGAGGACGGCCAGGTGCTTGGCCACGGTGCCCGCGTCGCCGCGCGCGACGGGTCCGGTGAGGGCGCGGTCGCCGTGCCGCAGCGCGTTGTCCAGCGCGGCGGACAGCAGCGGGCCGAGCATCCGCTCGGCGTCCGCGATGCCCGCGCCGCGCAGCAGGTCCGCGCAGTCGGCGACCAGCGTGATCAGGTGGTTCGCGCCGTGCGCGAGGGCGGCGTGGTAGAGCGGGCGGGCGGCCTCGGGCACGCGCACCGGCTCGGCGGACATCTCCACCACCAGCGCCTCGCCGACGCGCCAGGCGATCTCGTCGTCGTCGGCCGCGGTGACGCCGACCGAGCAGGCGGTCACCCGCTGCACGTCCTCGGCGCGGCCGGTGAACGTCATCACGGGGTGCAGCGCCACGCACAACGCGCCCAGCCCGGCGGCGGGCCGCAGCACGTCCACGCCCTGCGCGCCGCTGGTGTGCACGACGATCTGCCCGGCGCGCAGCGACCCGGTGGCGACGAGACCGCGGACCAGGCCCGGCAGCTCGTCGTCGGGCACGGCGAGCAGCACCAGGTCGGCGGAGGCGGCGACGTCCGGGGGCGGCAGCACGGGCACGTCCGGCAGGAGCTCCTCGGCCCGGCGCAGCGAGTCTCGGGAAACGGCGGCGACGGCGCTCACGACGTGCCCGGCTCGGGACAGCGCGGCGCCGAGCACCGAGCCCACCCGGCCGGCCGAGATCACTCCCACGGCCAACCGCGCGGGGCGGGGGGTCGCGTCCATGCGACGTACTCCTTCACGCGGCGTTCCAGTCCCGGAGGCCGGGTACCGGACGACGGCCGCGAGCGTAATCCGGTGGGTGGCGATCAACCGTCAACTGCGACGAACACCACCCGCGGCCCGCAACGCGCCCGGCGCGTCGACGGCCGCCTGACGTGCGGCGACGAGGGCGGCGAGCAGCTTGGCGTGACGTTCGTCCGCGTCGTGGCCCGCCGTGCCGTTGGCCATGCGGTGGCGCAGGAACGCCAGTTCCGTCACGGCCACCTGGTAGCCCGCGACCGCCTTGGCCGCCTCGTCGCCGGTCTTGCGCTTGACCGTGCGCCGCCACCGGCCGCGGCCCTGGAGCGAGGCCAGCAGGGTCACCTCGCTGGTGGCGATCCACTTGTTGGCCGCCATGGCGGGCAACTGCGCGGCGACGATCCGCTGCTCGCGGCGGCGCTGCCAGACGACCATGAGCACCATGCCCGCGAAGATCGGCACCATGATCAGGAAGTACAGGTTGATGAAGGTCGAGCCGGTGCCGACGGTGGTGGAGAAGTTCCACAGCGAGTGCAGGCCGGCCGCGCCGAGGTAGCCCAGCACCGGCGCGACGACCCGCAGCGCCCGGTTCGCGGTCACCGCCGCGATGCCGATGCCGATGCCCGTCATGGACGTGAACAGCGGGTGCGCGAACGGCGACAGCACGCCGCGCAGGATGAACAGCGCGATCACGCCGCTGCCCAGGTCACCGAAGCCGCTGTCGGAGAAGACGCGGGCGAAGTACCAGATGTTCTCGGTGAACGCGAAGCCCGCCGCCGTGACGCCCGCGTACACCACGCCGTCCACCACGCCGTCGAACTCGTGCCGGCGGCGCAGGAACAGCACGACGATGAACGCGGCCTTCGCGGCCTCCTCGGTGATCGGCGCGCCGATCACGGCGGCGAACGTGCTGCCGTCGTCGCCGTTGATCAACTGGCCGAGGACGTGCGCGGTCTGGTTGAACACCAGCGACGTGATCGTCGCGCCGCACGCGCCCCAGAAGAACGCCAGCAGCAGGATCTTCGCGGGCTCCGGCTCCCAGCGGTCCACCCAGAGGGAGGCGCCCAGCACCACGAGCACGGGCAGCAGCGCGGCGACCGCCCCGACCAGGATCGGCAGCAGGCCGATCCTGCTCGTGCCCAGGCCGAGCAGCACCAGCCCGCACACGCCCAGCGCGATCAGACCCAGGACCGGGAGCAGCACGGTCCAGCGTTGCCGGTCGACGCGCTTGCGGGTGGGAGTCGTCACGGTGGGAAACCTTAAAGGGACACTTGACCGGTGGTGGACTGGGAAGCCCTGTGGCGGGAGGCGCTCTACGGGCCGTCGGGGTTCTTCACCCGCGGCGAGGTGCCGGCCGACCACTTCCGCACCGCGCCGCTCGTGGGCGCCGAGCTGGCCGAAGCGCTGCTCGTGCTGCTCGATCGGGTGGACTTCGCGCTCGGCCGGCCCGCCCGGCTCGACTTCGTCGACGTGGGCGCGGGCGGCGGCGAGCTGGCGGCGGCCGTGCGGGCGGGCGCGACCGGTTCCGTGGCGGCGCGGCTGGTGGTGACGGCGGTGGACGTCGGGCCGGCGCGGTCCCTGCCGGGGGTGCGGTGGACGTCCGCGCTGCCGTCGTCCGTGCACGGGCTGCTGGTCGGGCACGAGTGGCTGGACGCGGTGCCGTGCCCGCTGGTCGTCGGACCGGTGTCGCACCCCTGGCTCGACCGGTGGTGGCCGGTGGGCGAGGGCGAGCGGGCCGAGGTCGGGGAGCCCCGGGACGCGGCGTGGGCGGACGCGGTGTCGCGGGTGGCGCGCGGCGCGGCGTTGGCGGTGGACTACGGGCACGTGCGGGCCGACCGGGCGGCGGGGCGGTACGCGGCGGGCACGTTCGCGGCGTACCGGGGCGGGCGGCGGGTGGAGCCGGTGTTCGACGGGAGCTGCGACCTGACCGCGCACGTGGCGCTGGACGCGTGCGCGGAGGCGGCGGGCGGGGACCGGGTGCTGGTCTCGCAGCGGGACGCGTTGGCGGCGCTCGGCCTCTCGGGCGCGGTGACCGCGGCGGCCGGTCCGGGGTGGCTGGCGGCGGCGGAACGGGCGTCCCGGATCGCCGAGCTGCGCGCCCCCGGCGGGCTGGGGTCGTTCGGGTGGCTGCTGCACGGGGTGGGCGTGCCGGTGTCGTCCCTGCTGCCGCCCCTGCCCCCGTGGCGGCCCTGAGCCCTACAGCGACCAGGGCGGGGTGATCCGCTCGTCGCCGACCAGGCCGGTGATGCCGACCGACGTCGCGACCAGCACCTTCGCCGGACCGCCGACGAGCTGGAAGTCCACGTGCGGCGGCACGACGACCGTCTCGCCGGCGCCCGCGTCCACCCCGTTGACCGTCACCCGCCCCTCCAGGACGTGGAAGACCTCCTCGCGGTCGACCCGGTGCCGCTCGCTCGCCGCGGCCGGGGGCACCTCGACGGTCCACAGGAGGATCTGCGTGCTGCCGCCCCGCGACGGGCTGGCGTGCGGCCGGAACACGAAACCGTGGCGCTCGAACATCGCTCTCCCAACTAGTCAATTTGGTTGTCTAGTTGCAGACTAGGCGACCGTGGAGCCCGTGTCGATGCTGTTCGCCAGGACGTTCCGCGTGATGACCGACCGGTTCCACGACCGGCTGGCCGACCGCGACCTCGAACCCCTGCGCCCGGCGCACGGCTTCGTCTTCCGCTACCTCGCCGCGCAGCCCTCGGCGACCGCCGTCGACCTCGCCGCGCACCTGGGCGTGTCCAAGCAGGCCGCCACCAAGACCGTGGCCGAGCTGGTCGAGTGGGGCTACGTCCACCGCGCGCCGCACCCGACCGACCGCCGCGCCCACGCCCTGGCCCTCACCGGCAAGGGCCGGGCCTACCTGCGGATGGCCGACGAGCTGTGGGCCGAGCTGGAGGAGGAGTTCGGCGCGGTCGTGGGCGCGGAGCGGCTGGCCGTGCTGCGCGAGGCGTTGCGGACCTACCTCGCGGACGCGGACGGCGGCATCCGCCCGGTGTGGTGACCGCGACGGCCGATGACCGCCGGCGGCCCCCACCGCCGCGCACGAGGGTGGGGCGCATGAGAATCCACGCCCTGCCGGACGACGTGCTGACCCGCGCCCGCGCGCTCGCCGGCGCCGACGCGCACCACGAGCTGCACGCCGAGTCACCCGGCGCCCCGCTGCGCTGCTGCCTGCGCAAGGCCGGACCGGGCGAGCCGGTGGTCCTCTTCCGGCACACCCCCGCGACCGGCCGGGGCCCGTACGAGGAACTGGGCCCCGTCTTCGCGCACGCCGAACCGTGCGCCGGGCCCGCGACCACCCGCGAGTTCCCCGAGGCGTTCCGCCACTCGCCGCGCACCCTGCGCGCCTACACCGCCGAGGGCCGCATCCACGGCGGCGAGGTCGTCGCGCCGGAGCACCTCGACGACCGCGTCGCCGCGTGGCTCGACGACCCGGAGGTCGCCGCGGTGCAGGTGCGCAGCGTCTCCCACGGCTGCTTCCTGTTCGCCGTCACCCGCGACTGAGGCCGGCCGCCGGCGGCCGTGCGACGATGCACCGGTGGAGATCACCGTGGGCGTCGGCGCGGGCGCCCGGCACCTCGGGGTCGACCGGGTGGTCGACCTCGGCCCGCTGCACCCGTCGGCGCACGGCGCGTACCGGCTGCGGCTGGAGGTCCGCGACGACGAGGTCGTCACCGCCGCCACACCCCTGGTCGGCCACCTGCACCGGGGCGCGGAGAAGCTGTTCGAGGTCCGCGACTACCGGCAGGTGCTCACCCTGGCCAACCGGCACGACTGGCTCGCCGCGTTCTGCAACGAGCTGGCCGTCGCGCTCGCCGTCGAGCGGATGACCGGCATGGACGTGCCGCCCCGCGCCCAGGCGCTGCGGGTGCTGCTGTGCGAGCTGAACCGGATCATGGCGCACCTGGTGTTCCTCGCGCCGCTCACCGGCGCGCGCGACCGCGACGCCGTGCAGGCGGTCATGGAGGAGGCGTCGGGCGGCCGGATCCACTTCATGGCCAACCGGATCGGCGGCCTGCGCGAGGACGTGCCGGCCGGGTGGCCGGACCGCGTGCGCGAGGTGCTGTCCACTGTGGACCCCGGTGAGGCCCCGGAGGGGTTGGCGGGCCTCGGGGTGCTGACGCGGGACGCCGCGCTCGCGTTCGGCGTGACCGGACCCGTCGGCCGGGCGTCCGGAGTGGACTTCGACCTGCGCCGCGACGACCCGCTGCCCGGCTACCGGGAACTGGACGTGCGGCCCGTGGTCCGGACCGCGGGCGACGCGCTGGCCCGCGTCCGGTGCATGGTGGACGAAGTGCGCCAGTCCGTCGCGCTGGCCCACCGGTGCCTCGACCGGCTGCCGGCCGGGCCGGTCAACCTGCGGCTGCCCAAGGCGATCAAGGCGCCCGAGGGGTCGGTCTACACCTGGGTCGAAGCGCCGCTGGGCACGTCCGGCGTGCACCTCTCGTCCCGGGGCGAGAAGACGCCGTGGCGGCTGAAGCTGCGGACGCCGTCGTTCAACAACGTCCAGGCCCTGTCCGCGCTGCTGCCCGGCACGCGGGTGGCCGACCTGCCCGCGGTGCTCGGGTCGTTCGCCGTGGTCGTCGGCGACATCGACAAGTAGGGCTAGTCGTCGCGGCGGCGACGGCGGCGGGGCGAGTCCGCGCCGCCGAACGCGGCCAGCAGCTCGCTGACCGACTTGCCGTCCGCGTGCGCCCCGGCGGGCTCGACCGGTTCGGGCGCGCTGCGCCGGCCGGCCGGCCCGGCCGCGTCCTCCCACGCGTCCCAGCGCTCCTCGGCCCGACGCCGGCCACCCGGTTCCGCCGCGGGCTCGGCCGCCCGCCGACGCCCCTCGGCCGGCGTCACGGACGCCGACGCGGAGTCCGCCGACCGCCCGCCGACCGCCTCCCGCGCGCCCCCGACCGGCTCGGCCGCGCGCCGCGACCGCCGCCCGTCGTCCTCGACCGGCGTCCGCCGCGCGGGTTCCGCCGGCCGGGCCGCCACCGGGACGTGCTCACCGGTCGGCTCGGCGCGCGACCCGGAGCGGTGCGGCTCCGCGACCGGGCGGTGCTCCGCCGGCTCCACCCGCGCGCCGGAACGACGACCCTCGGCGACCGGGTCCGGACGGCCCACCGGCCGGTGGTCACCGGTCGACTCGGCCCGCGTCACCGGCCGCCGCACGTCGGCAGGCCGGTGCTCACCGGTCAACTCCGACCGCGTCACCGGCCGCCGCACGTCGGCGGGCCGGTGCTCACCGGTCGACTCCGACCGGGTCACGGGCCGGTGCGCCTCGGCGGGGCCCGCCGGCCGCCGCACCTCGGTGGGCCGGTCCTCCCCCGGCAACTCCGACCGGGTCACGGGCCGCCGCGCGTCCGCCGGCCGGTGCTCGGCGGCCGGCTCCACCCGCGCGGTCACCGGTCGCCGCACGTCCGCCGCGGCCTGCTCCCGCGGCTCGCCGGTCCCGGGCGTGCGCCGCGCCGCGCCACCGGCGGCCTCGGGACGCCGCGCCGGCCCCTCGACCACCGCGTCCCGGCTGATCATCTCGGTCCGCTCGGCCACCCGGCTGCGCCGCGGCGCGGCGTGCTCCGTCTTGGCCGGCTCCGCGGGTTCCGCGGGCCGCCCCGCCGGCGCGGCCAGGCGCGCCGCCACGTCCCGACCCACCCGCTCCGTCGCGTCGGGCTTCGGCGGCTCGCGCCGCACCACGGGCGGCGCCGGGCGCGGCTGCGCCGTCGCCCGCGCGGGTTCCCGGCGCGCCGGCTGGGCCTGCTCCCGCCGCGCGGGCTCGGGGCGCGTCGGTTCGGGACGCCGAACCGGGTCCTTGCGCGCGCCGTCGCCGACCCGCTCGATCAGCTCGGTCCGGTCGGCCTGCGGCTTCTCCGCGGCCTTCTTCGTCACCGGCACGCCCGCGCCCGCCGTGATGATCCGCTTGTCGCCCACGGCCATCAGCCGGGACTGGTCGGACAGCGCGCGCATCCGGGTCGACTCCGCGCGCAGCGCCACCCGTTCGACCAGCACCTCGCCGCCGAGCAGGGCCTCCAGGTTCTCCCGCAGGGCGCGCAGCTCGGCGCGCAGCGCCTCCAGGTCGTCCTTGGCCTCCTCCTGCACCCGCTTGCGGGTCTCGGCCTCGACCTCCAGCTCGTACTCGCGCCGGGCGGCGATCTCGCGCTCCAACTCCAGCTCGTAGACCGACTGCAGGTCGGCCACCTCGTCCTCGCGCTCGGTGACCTGCCTGCGGTAGCGCGCCGCGAGGAACGCGCCGACCAGCGCCGCCCACAGCGCCGCGACCACCGCCAGGCGCAGCCAGCGGGCGTTGTCGCTCAGCACCAGCACGGCCGCGGCGCCCAGTGCGAGCGCCAGTGCCGCTACCAGCAGCAGGCGCCCGGGGCCACGACCGTGATCTCGCTGCTCGTCCTCAGCCGACGCGCCTCGCCCGGTCATGGCGTCTACCGTACCGGTCAGTTATCCGATTGAGACCTCCGCGTCCGCATTCACCGGTCGAGGTGCGGGTCGTCGGGCGTCCGGCAGCAGCGCTCCAGCCACAGCGCGGCGGCGATCAGCAGCGCCGCGCAGACCACGCCGACGATCCCGCTGACCACGTCGTGCCCGGCCGCCTCGAACTCGTCGCGCACCGGCGCCACGTACACCAGCACGCCCGCCCACGCGCCGAGCATGATCGCGCCGAGCACCGACGACGCCTTGGCGAACGCGACCGCCCGCGCCGCCGTCAACGGCTCGACGGGGCGCGCGCCGGGCTTGCGCAGGATGCGGGCCCGCAGCGAGAACGCGAGCCACAGGTTCACCAGGGCGATCACCAGCAGGGTGAACCCGGCGAACGTCGGCAACGGCGGCAACGTGTCGTAGGCGAGCCTGATCAGCAGGTGCGCGAGCAGGCCCGCGACGAGTCCGGCGGCGAGCAGGTCACGGGGCTTGGTGAACCTCACCCCACCATCGTCCCCGACTACTCGACCAGCGCGGCGTCGCGCCGGCCGAACAGCGACAGCACCGGGAGCCACGGCGCGGGATCGACGTCCCAGTCCAGCGCCCGCACCTGCGCCTCGCTGCGCCGCCCGCCCAGCACGCGCAGCAGCTCGAACGCCGACGTCCGCAGCCCGCCGACCGGCTCGCCCTCGCCCACGACCCGGTCGCCGTGCTCCAACGTGATCCGCAGCGCGGGCAGGCGCCCCTCCCGCAGGCGCCGGTCCAGCTCCTGCAACGGCCGCGTCAGCGCCGCCCGCACGGCCACGCCGTCGCGCTCCCCCGGCCGGCCCAGGGCGGTGCGGATGTCGTGCTCGTGCGAGACCACCTCGGTGACGAGCACCGCGCCCGTGGGCGAGTCGAACAACCCCTCGGACAGCTCGAAGTTCCGCTCCCACTCGACCAGCAGCTCGCCCATGGTCCGGTCACGCCGGTCGCGCACGTGCCGCTCGCCCCACGACCCGTCCGCGACGCCGTCGAGCCGCCGCTCGGTGACGTCGCCCAGCCCGCCGGCCAGGTGCGCGACCACGTCCTTGACCGTCCACCCGGGACACGCCGCGACCTCCGCGTCGGGGTCGCCGCCGGTGGCGAGGCCGATGATCCGCCGCCGGGCGGCGTCGTAAGTGACCGCGTTGCTCATCGCGCCACCTCCGCGGCCACGCTAACCCCGCCGCCCGGACCCCGCAGCGCCGATCAGGTCAGGCGGAGGTCGTCCCGCCGGGCGACCCCGTCGAGGCCGAGCGCGGCCAGCAGGTCGCGCACCGCGCCGTGCCCCGGCACCACCGCGTCCGGCTCCACGTCCAGCCACGGCGCGAGCACCGACGCGCGCTCGTGCGCGCCGGGGTGGGGCAGCAGCAGCTCCGGGTCCGCGGACCGCACGCCGTCCACGGTGACCACGTCCACGTCCAGGGTGCGCGGTCCCCAGCGCCGCTCCCGCACGCGGCCGGCCGCCCGCTCCAGCGCCTGGCCGCGGCGCAGCCAGCCCCACTCGTCCTCGTCGCCGGACACGACCAGCACCGCGTTGAGGAAGTCGCCCTGGTCGGTCACGCCCCACGGCGCGGTCTCGTACACCGGCGACGCGGCCACCAGCACGTCGGCGAACCCGGCCACCGCCAGCCGCAGGTAGCCGAGCCGGTCGCCCAGGTTCGAGCCGAGCGAGAGCACCGCCCTAGTCACGGGTCCGCCGGATCGTCACCGAGACGTCGCCGAACGCCAGCGGGATCGGCGCGGACGGCTTGTGCACGGTCACCTCGGTGGCCCGCACCCGCAGGTCGGTCATCACCTCGTCGGCGACCTTGCCCGCCACCGTCTCGATCAGGTCGTACGGCCCGCCCGCCACGATCGCCGCCGCCCGCTCGGCCAGCTCGCCGTAGTGCAGCGTCTCGCGCAGGTCGTCGGTGGCCGCCGCGCGCGACAGGTCGAGCCACGCGGTGATGTCGACCAGGAAGTCCTGGCCGTCCCGCTTCTCGTGCTCGAACACGCCGTGGAACCCGCGCACCCGCAGGCCGCGCAACGAGATCCGGTCAGTCATGCCCCTGCCTCCACGCCCGTGCCACCGCCACCGCGTCCAACGACCGCCCGACGTCGTGCACCCGCACGCCCCACGCGCCGTTGAACGCCGCCAGCGCCGACACCGCCGCGGTCGCGTCCTCGCGGCCGTCCGGCGCGCGGTCGCCCAGCAACGCGCCGAGGAAGCGCTTGCGCGACGCGCCGACCAGCACCGGGAACCCCAGCTCCAGCAGGGAGCCCAGGCCGTGCAGCAGCCGCCAGTTGTGCTCGGCGTTCTTCGCGAACCCCAGCCCGGGGTCGAGGACGATGGCGTCCGACGCCACCCCGGCGGCCAGCGCGTCGTCCACCCGGCGGCACAGCTCGTCGCGCACGTCCCGCACCACGTCGTCGTACACCGCGAGCCGGTCCATCCGCCTGCTGTGCCCGCGCCAGTGCATCAGCACGTACGGCACGCCCGCCGACGCCACCAGCGGCGCCATCCCCGGGTCGGCCAGCCCGCCGGACACGTCGTTGACGATCGACGCGCCCGCGTCCAGCGCGGCCCGCGCCACCTCGGCCCGGGTGGTGTCCACGCTGACCGGCACGCCCTCGGCGACCAGCGCCCGGATCACCGGGGCGACCCGCCGCGCCTCGACCTCGGGCGGCACCCGGTCCGCGCCGGGCCGGGTCGACTCGCCGCCCACGTCCACCAGGTCCGCGCCGCGCCGGAACATCGCCACGCCGTGCGCCACCGCGTCGTCCAGGTCGAGGTACCGGCCGCCGTCCGAGAACGAGTCCGGGGTGACGTTGAGCACGCCCATCACCACGCAGTGCCCCGGCCTGGGCACGCTCACCGCGAACGTCCCTTGATCAGCTCGATGGCCTCCGCGCGCGACGACGCCGAGCTGCGCAGCAGCCCCCGCACCGCCGACGTCGTGGTCCGCGAGCCGGGCTTGCGCACGCCGCGCATGGCCATGCACAGGTGCTCGGCCTCGACCACCACGATCACGCCGCGCGGCTCCAGCCGCCGCACCAGCGCGTCGGCGACCTGCGAGGTGAGCCGCTCCTGCACCTGGGGCCGCTTGGCGTACAGGTCGACCAGCCGGGCCAGCTTCGACAGCCCGGTCACCCGGCCCTGCTCGTTCGGGATGTACCCGACGTGCGCGACGCCGTGGAACGGCAGCAGGTGGTGCTCGCAGAACGAGAACATCGGGATGTCGGTGACCAGCACCAACTCCTCGTGGCTCTCGTCGAACGTCCTCGCCAGCACGCTGTCCGGGTCGGTGTGCAGCCCGGCGAACAGCTCCCGGTACGCCCGCGCCACCCGCGCCGGCGTGTCGCGCAGCCCTTCCCGCTCCGGGTCCTCACCGCACGCGAGCAGCAGCTCGCGCACCGCCGCCTCGGCCCGCCGCTGGTCGAAGGGCCGGCGCGCGAGACCGGCCCCCCCGTTCGCGGAGGGGCCGGTCTGGTCGAGCGCGGTGCCGTTCTCGGTCACGTGCGGTTGTCCGGGTCCGTGTCGAAGGACCGCTTCCCCGAGTCCGCGTCCGTCGGCTCCGGCTGCCACGGGGGTGGCTGCCGGTCGCCGCCGGGCACCGTGGCCGGCGTCCACCCGGGCGGCGCGCCGTAGTTCGGCGGGCCGGACGACGGGTGCTGCGGCGGGTAGGGCTGCGCCTGCTGCGGGTAGGGCTGAGCCTGCGGCGGGTACGGCTGCGCCGGCGGGTACGGCGAACCCTGCACGCCGTTGCTGCCGTTCGGCGGCGTGGGCGTCGGGTCCGGCGTCGGCGGTTCGGCGTCGAGGGTGTCCTCGATCGCGGGCGGCCACGGCTCGCCGCGCTCCTTGGCCAGCTCCGCCGGGGTCTTGACCGGCGGCTTGTCCGACGGGGTGCGGTGGCCGAAGTCGTTGAACTTCGTGATCCGCGGGCGCTTCTCGACCTTGGCGAAGATCCGCTCCAGGTCCTTCTGGTGCAGGGTCTCCTTCTCGATCAGCTCCAGCGTGAGCGCGTCGAGCACGTCGCGGTAGGTGTTGAGCACCTCGTACGCCTCGGTGTGCGCGGCCTCGATCAGCTCGCGGACTTCCTCGTCGATCTCGTGCGCGACCTCGAGCGAGTAGTCGGCCTGCCGGCCCGCCGTGCGGCCGAGGAACGGCTCGCCCTGCTCCTGGCCGTACTTGACCGCGCCGAGCCGGGCGGACATGCCGTACTCGGTGACCATCGCGCGGGCGATCTTGGTCGCCTGCTCGATGTCGTTGGACGCGCCCGTGGTCGGCTCGTGGAAGACCAGCTCCTCGGCGGAGCGGCCGCCCAGCGCGAACACCAGCCGGGCGATCATCTCGGACCTGGTCATCAGGTCCTTGTCCTCCTCGGGCACGGACAGGGTGTGGCCACCCGTCCGGCCGCGGGCGAGGATCGTGACCTTGTAGACCGGGTCGATGTCCGGCATGGCCCACGCGGCCAGGGCGTGCCCGGCCTCGTGGTAGGCGGTGATCTTCTTCTCCTTCTCGGAGATGATCCGGCTCTTGCGGGCCGGGCCGCCGATCACGCGGTCCACCGACTCCTCCAGCGCGGCGCCGGTGATGACCGTGCCGTTCTGGCGGGCGGTGAGCAGCGCGGCCTCGTTGATCACGTTGGCGAGGTCCGCGCCGGAGAAGCCGACGGTGCGCTTGGCCAGGCCGTCCAGGTCCGTGTCCGGGGCCAACGGCTTGCCCTTGGCGTGCACCCGGAGGATCTGCTTGCGGCCCTTGAGGTCGGGCGCGGACACCGGGATCTGCCGGTCGAAGCGGCCGGGGCGCAGCAGCGCCGGGTCCAGGATGTCGGGCCGGTTGGTGGCCGCGATCAGGATGATCCCGCCGCGCGAGTCGAAGCCGTCCATCTCGACGAGGAGCTGGTTGAGCGTCTGCTCGCGCTCGTCGTGCCCGCCGCCGAGGCCCGCGCCGCGGTGGCGGCCGACCGCGTCGATCTCGTCCACGAAGATGATGCACGGCGCGTTCTGCTTGGCCTGCTCGAACAGGTCGCGCACGCGCGAGGCGCCGACGCCGACGAACATCTCCACGAAGTCGGAGCCGGAGATCGAGTAGAACGGCACCCCGGCCTCGCCGGCCACGGCGCGCGCGAGCAGCGTCTTGCCGGTGCCGGGCGGGCCGTAGAGCAGCACGCCCTTGGGGATCTTCGCGCCCAGGGCCTGGTAGCGGCCCGGGTTCTGCAGGAAGTCCTTGATCTCGTACAGCTCTTCGACGGCCTCCTCGGCGCCCGCGACGTCGGCGAACGTCGTCTTGGGCATGTCCTTGGACAGCTGCTTGGCCTTGGACTTGCCGAAGTTCAGGACGCGGTTGCCCCCGCCCTGGGCGTTGTTCATCATCCACATCAGCAGGAGCAGCAGCAGGCCGAGCGGGACCAGGTACAGCAGCATCTGCATCAGGAACGAGTCCTGGGTGACCTTGGTCTCGACGACCGGCTTGTTGCTCGCCTGGTCGAGGATGGTGAAGACCTCGTCCGTCGAGCTCGCCGGGAACTGGGCGCGCACGCGGTTGCTGCCCTCGACGGTCACCCCGTCGTTGAGGGTGAGCTTGAGGAGCTGCTCCTTGTCCTCGATCGTGGCTTCCTTGACCTGGCCGTCCCGGATCTGTTGCAGTGCCTGGGACGTCTTGATCGGGGTGTAGCCCCGGTTGTCGTCGAAGAGCACGTTGAAGGCGTAAAAGAGCAGCAACACCGCCACGATCCACAGCAGCGGGTTGCGAAGCAGGCGCTTGCGGTCCATGCACTTACGGCCGGCGGGCGGCCTCGACCCTCCCTGACTTGTCGACGGGCGCAGACGGGCACACCCGTCCGACCAGACTACCGCCCATGGCTCGGGCGGAGCGCTCCGCGTGCGGGCCCTGTCGCGTCTTGCCGGACCAACGGGCGAGGGCCGCCCGGTGTTCCCGTGGTGACCGCGGACACGGAGCGCAGGTCAACGGCGGTTCGGCGGGCCGGTCGACGCGATCGTGAACCGTGCGGGCGTCGGGGCCGTAACCCTGACCGGGGGTAGTGCGTTACTAGCAGGTAGCAACAACGTGAGGACCGTTCGAGTGACGTAGAACACGAGAGTTTGTCACGTGAGTGAGCCGTGTCATCCTCGGCTTCACCCAGTGCTCGTCACCCTCCACCCGAAAGGGTGAACACCACCGAGGTACGTCACATGTCAGCTCGCAACCCGGAGCGCGGCCGCCTCCGCCGCGCCGTCCTGCCCGTGGGCGCGCTGCTGGGCGTCGTCGCCGCGGCGGGCATCACCGTCGTGGCGCTGCGGGCCACCAGCGGACCCGAGTGCCGGGGCACGCTGCCCCTCAAGGTCGCGGTCACCCCCGCGGTCGAGGAGGTCGTGCGCGGCGCGGCGGACGACTACCAGGCGGACCGGCCCATGGTCGACGGCAGGTGCGTGCAGGTGCAGGTCGAGGCGCGCGGCGCGGCCGACGTGGCCAACGAGCTGCCGACGGCCCAGATCAACCCGCCCGCGCTGTGGGTGCCGGACTCGTCCATGTGGGCCGCCCAGACCCAGCGGCAGGCAGGCGACGAGGGCGCGGACGCCCCGCGGCTGGACGTGCGGGCGTCGCTGGCCAGCTCGCCGGTCGTCATCGCCGGCTCCGAGCGGTCCATGAGCGCGCTCGGCTGGCCGATCACGCCCGTGTCGTGGGCGAAGGTGGTCGACCCGACCGTGCCGGTGACGCTGAGCGACCCGACCACGTCCACCGAGGGCCTGGCCACGCTCGCGGTCATCCGCTCGCAGCTCGGCAACCCGGACGGCACGCCGAAGCCCGAGCTGATCGGCGCGCTGCTGCGGGTCGGCCGCAACGCGCTGCCGTCCGTGCGGGACGCGTTCGGCAAGGTCGTGCAGGGCGAGGAGAACGCGCCGGTGTTCACCGCGTCGGAGCAGTCCGTGCTGTCCGCCAACCGGGCCGCTGGCTCCCGGCGGGTGGTCGCCTCGTACCCCAAGGAGGGCACGGTCGCGTTCGACTACCCGGTGGTGCGGGTCGGCCGGGCGGGCGAGCAGGACGGCGTCGCGGAGGCCGCGGAGGGCTTCGAGCAGGCGTTGCGCACCGACCGGACCGCGCAGCGGTTCGCCGAGGCGGGTTTCCGCACGCCCAACGGGCGGGCGCCGGGCGGCTGGACGAACGACGCGGACGGCGTGCGCGGCGACGACGTGACCGTGGTGGCCACGCCGGACCCCGACCAGGTCGCCGAGCTGCTGCGCACGTGGGGCGCGGTGAGCCTGGACACCCGGCTGCTCGCGGTGCTGGACGTGTCCGGCTCGATGGCCGAGAAGATGAGCAACGGCCAGACCCGGGTCGAGGCGGCCCGCGAGGCGGCGCTGACCGCGTTGGGCATGCTGCCCGACACCTCGGAGATCGGCCTCTGGGCGTTCTCGACGGACAAGAACCCGCCGGACGACTGGGTCGAGCTGGTGCCGGTCGGGCCGCTGGGCGAGCCGATCAACGGCGCGCCGCGCCGGGTGCAGCTGCAGAAGGGCGCGGGCAGCCTGCCCGGCCTGGTCGGCGGCGGGACGGCGCTGAACGAGACCGCGCTGGCCGCGTTCCGGCACGTGCAGCGGACCTACGACCCGTCGAAGATCAATTCGGTCACGCTGATCACCGACGGCAGCAACGACGACATCTCCAGCATCGACCTGCCCGGCCTGCTGGCCACCCTGAAGCGGGAAGCCGACCCGGCCCGCCCGGTGCCGATGATCATGGTGGGGCTGGGCGCGGACGCCGACATGAACGCGCTGCGGCAGATCGCCGAGGCCACCGGCGGCAAGGCGTACCAGGCCATGGAGCCGGAGGACATCCGCGGCGTCCTGCTGGACGGCATCTCCCAGCGCCGCTGCCGGCCGAACTGTTAGAGGACCCGACCACCCCGCGAGGCCGCGTCGGCCTGTCGCGTCGCCTTTCCCGCCGATCACGCTCTTCGATCGGCGGGAAACGCGGCGCGATGGGCCGACTCCCCAGGCGGCCGAGCCCGCCGCCTGCGGAGCAGCGGCGACCTCACACCGAGTAGACCTTGGGGTCCAGGGTGCCGATGTAGGGCAGGTCGCGGTAGCGCTCGGAGTAGTCGAGGCCGTAGCCGACGACGAACTCGTTCGGGATCTCGAAACCGACGTACTTGACCGGCACCTCGACCTTCACGGCGTCGGGCTTGCGCAGCAGCGTGCAGACCTCCAGCGACCGCGGCTTGCGCGACGCGAGGTTCTTGAGCAGCCACGACAGCGTGAGGCCGGAGTCGATGATGTCCTCGACGATGAGCACGTCGCGGTCCGCGATGTCGCGGTCGAGGTCCTTGAGGATGCGGACCACCCCCGAGGACGAGGTGGACGAGCCGTAGGAGCTGACCGCCATGAACTCGAGCTGCACCGGGACCGGGAGCGCCCTGGCCAGGTCGGTCATGAACATCACCGCGCCCTTCAGCACGGTGATCAGCACCAGGTCGTTGCCGCCGTCGGCCGGGTAGTCAGCCGCGACCTTGTTGGCCAGCTCGGTGACCTTGTCGCTGATCTCCTGCTCGGTGATGAGCACGGAGCTGATGTCGCCGTCGTACACGGACGGTTCCCCTTTTGTCATGACTGCACTGGTTCCACTCGCAGCCTGCCATGCGCGCGCCGAGCCACAAAGCCGCCCGGGAGCCACACGCCGCCCTGCCCGCGCCACTCGCTCACCAGCGCGTCCACCCGGCGCAGGTGCGAGTCGGACAACTCGGGCACGCGCTCCGCGAGCAGCCAACGCCGCAGGACGCGGCGGCGCAAGGCGGCCGGCAGGCGGCCCACGTCGGTCACCGAGCGGCAGTCGCCGTCGAAGCGCTCGGCCAGCTCGTCCAGCGCGTCGTTGTCCTCGCGGAGCTGGGCGGCGGTGCGGGCGAGGGCGTCGGCCACGCCGCCCTGGAGCACGTCCTCCAGCAGCGGCAGGACTTCCCGGCGCAGGCGGACCCTGGTGAAGCGGGGGTCGGCGTTGTGCGGGTCGTCCCACGGGGTCAGGCCGAGTTCGTCACACGCGGCCTTCGTCACGGCGCGGGGCACCCGCAGCAGCGGCCGGCCCCACGGCGGGTCGTGCGGGCGCATGCCGGCGATGCTGCGCGGCCCGGAGCCGCGGCCGAGGCCGAGCAGGACCGTCTCGGCCTGGTCGTCACGGGTGTGGCCGAGCAGCACGAGGCCGCGTTCCGGCCGCAGGGCGGCGTACCGGGCCCGGCGCGCGGCCGCCTCAGGTCCACCCGATCCGGTGACGACCACCCGGCGTACCTCGGCGGTCAGGCCCAGTTCCCGGCACGTGCCGGCGGCGCGCTCGGCGACCTCGGCCGAGCCGGGTTGCAGGCCGTGGTCCACGACGACCGCGGACGCCTCGGTCAGCCCGGCCGTCACGGCGGCCAGCGCGAGCGAGTCCGCCCCGCCGCTCACCGCGACGGTGACCCGCTCGGGCCGGTGCTCGCGCAGGAACCGCTTCACCGCCGTGCGCACCTCGGCGAGCGGTCCGTTCACGGTTGGACGCGACGCAGCCACGCGGCCGGGTCGGCGATCTCCGCACGGGTCGGGAGGGTGTCGGCGCTGGTCCAGACGGTGTTGAAGCGCTCCATGCCGACCGCGTCGACCACGTGCCCGGTGAACGCCGCGCCCTCCGCGTACTGGCGGACCTTGGCCTCGACGCCGAGGAGCGTGCGCAGCACCCGGTCCAGCAGGCCGCCGCCCTGGCGGCGGGCGGTGAAGCGCTCGCGGATGGTGCGCACCGACGGCACGACGTCCGGGCCGACGGCGTCCATGACGTGGTCGGCGTGGCCCTCCAGCAGGGTCGACAACGCGATGAGGCGGTCGAGCACCTCCCGCTGGGCCGGGCTCTGGAGCAGCTCGACGAGGCCGCCCGCCTCGCGCAGCCGCTTGGGCAGGTCGCGCAGGCGGGGCGCGGAGCTCTCGTCCATGCTGCCCAGCAGCGCCGCCACCAGGCCCGCGAAGTGGTCGGCCAGCCACGGCACGGCGGTGAACTGGAGCCGGTGGGTGCCCTCGTGCAGGCAGACCCACATGCTGAAGTCCTCGCCGGAGACGTCGAGCGCGCGCTGGGCCCCGACGATGTTCGGCGCCACGAGCAGCAGCCGGCCGCCCTCGGAGAACGGGTCGTACTGGCCGAGCACCCGGCCGCTGAGGAACGCGATGACGACGCCCGCCTGCACGCCCGCCGTGCCCGCCAGGACGCCGCTGAGCGCGCCGGACTGCCTCGGCAGCGCCCCGTCGGTCAGGGCGGAGAGGCCGCGCACGGCCGCGCGCACCCACCCCGGGCGGTCGACGACCTCGCCCTGCTGGAGCGGCAGCCCGTGGCCGAGGCCGGTGAGCGCGCGCACGTGCACCTCGGCGTCCACGGCGAGTTCCCGCAGGCGGTGCACGGCCACGTCGGCCTCGGCTCTGGGCACGATCGGGCCGGGGCGGAGGAGCCTGGTCGCCGTGGTGACGGCCAGGGCCCAATCGACCGGGGCACTGCGGTCCTGCGTCGCCGGGTTCACCCTCCTGACGCTACCTGCGCGGACCACCGGGACAACACTCCCGTCCACGCCTCCCGAACGTAGGGCTCACGCGCGAGTCCTACGTTGGGAACGCGAGTGTCCTACGTTGGGAACGCGTGTGTCCTACGTTGGGAACACCCGGGTTCACCGCTCAGGACGTGCAGCCGCAGGTGCGCAGCGCCGCCGCCATCTCGTCCAGCCCGCCGCGCACCAGCGTGTTGTTCGGTTCGGGGCTCAACGACATGAACGCGAACACCAGCAGTCGGCCGTCGGTGTCCACCACCACGCCCGCGAGCGTGTTCACGCTCGTCAACGTGCCCGTCTTGGCCCGGACCCAGCCGCGCCCGCCGGCGCCCCACTGCTCGTAGCGCCCGGCCAGCGTGCCGCTGCCGCCCGCCACCGGCAGGGCCGTCAGCAACGGCCGCAGCTTCGCCGTCTTCGGGTCGGACGCGTCGGGCTTGGCCGCCACCGCCAGGACGTCCGCGAGCAGCTTGGCGGGCACCTTGTCGTTCGGCGACAACCCGCTGCCGTCCACGATCGTCGACGTCGACAGGTCGAACCCGTTCTCGGTCAGCACGTCCCGCACCGCCTTGGCCGCGCCCGTGAACGACGGCTCCAGCCCCCGCGCCTTGGCCACCTCGCGCGCCATCGTCTCGGCCAGCACGTTGTCCGAGATCTGCATGAGGTTCTCGACCAACCGGTCCACCGGCGCGGACTGCACCTCGCCGAGCACCTCCGCGCCCGACGACGCCACGCCGGCCGCCACCGCGGGCACGCCGAGCCGCTGCGCCAACGCCCGCGCGGCCGCCTCGGCGGGCGTGGACGTGCGCGGCGTGTCGTACTTGGTGGGGTCGCCGCGACCGCCGTCCAGCATCACGGGCTCGATCGGCGAGACGTACCCGTTCGGCACGTCGCCGGGATCCCAGCCCGGGGCCATGCCGGGCCCCGCGTACCGCGACACGTCGTACTGCACCTGCGTGACCTGGCCACCCGAGGCGCGCACCTGCGCCGCGAGGTCGTCCATCGTCGCCGCGCCGGGGTACACCGTGGTCTGCCCGGCGGGCAGGGACGACAGCGTCGGGTCGCCGCCGCCCACCAGCACCACCGACCCCGGCTGCGAGCCCCGCACGACCTTGGTCGAGAACCGCGACGTGTGGTCGAGCGCCAGCAGCGCCGCCGCCGCGGTCAGGACCTTGATCGTGGACGCGGGCGTCTGCGGGGCCGTCTCGCCCTGGTTCCACAGCGCGGCGCCGGTGGCCGGGTCCACCACCAGGCCGGACAGCGGCGCGAGGACGCCGTTCGCCGCGGGGCCGGCCAGCACCGCCCGCACGCCCGCGGCCGTCGGCGCGGCCCCGCCCGTGCCCACGGCCTGCATCGCCAACGTCACGGGCGCGGGCGGCGACGGCGCGGCGGTCGTCGCGGCGGGCGTGCCGTCGAACCACCCCTGGCGCGTGCCGACCACCGCCGTGCCGGCGAGCGCGACCACCAGGAGCGCCACGGCGGCGAACACGAACGGGCGCTTGCGCCGCCGCGCCGGCGGCGAAGGCTCTTCACGTTCCGTGATCGGTTCAGGGACCGGTTCAGGTTCCGACTTGATCTCTTTCCGCGGCGGCGCAGGGGACGGCGCAACGGGCTTCGGCGGCACCCGCGGGGGCTCGGCCGGCGTCGGGGCGCTGATCCGCACCGTCGGCGGGTCAGGCCGTCTGACCTGCATCGTCGGCGGCTCGCGGTCGACCTCGTCACCGTCAACGGTCGGCCACGATGGCTCGTCGGGCACGCAGTCCTCCGCGGTCGGGTACGGGCAACGTCACACCCTCGGCAAAGGGTTGACGAGACGTCGTAGTCCACACTAGTGGCGTAACGAACGGCGAAGACGAGCGAGGACCGCGCAGTGGAGTTCGACGTCACCATCGAGATCCCCAAGGGGGTCCGCAACAAGTACGAGATGGACCACAAGACGGGGCGCATCCGGCTCGACCGGACCCTGTTCACGGCCACTCAGTACCCGGCGGACTACGGGTTCGTCGACGACACGCTCGGCGAGGACGGCGACCCGCTCGACGCGCTCGTGCTCGTCCAGGAGCCGACGTTCCCCGGCTGCCTGATCCGGGCCCGTGCGATCGGCATGTTCCGCATGACCGACGAGAAGGGCGGCGACGACAAGCTGCTCTGCGTCCCGGCGGAGGACCCGCGGTCGGAGCACCTGCGCGACATCCACCACCTGAACGAGTTCTACCGGCTGGAGATCCAGCACTTCTTCGAGGTCTACAAGGACCTGGAGCCGGGCAAGAGCGTCGAGGGCGCGACGTGGGTCGGCCGCACCGAGGCCGAGGCCGAGATCGTCCGCTCCTACCAGCGGTTGAAGGACGCCGTCGCGCGCGGCGAGGAGCACTGACCCGGACACCGCGCCGACACGCCGAAGAGGCCCGCCCCACGCCGGGGACGGGCCTCTTCGCGTTCGACGGTCAGTGCATCGCGATCGGGGCCGGCTGCTCGCCCTCGTCGCTCGCGTCCTTCACCCGCTCCAGGCCGGAGCGGTTGGACAGCGGCACCTCGCGCAGGAACCAGACCACCGCGAAGCCCACCAGCGTCACCACGCTGCCGACCAGGAACACCAGGTCGATCGAGCCGGAGAAGCCGTCCAGGAACGGCCGGGCCAGCACGCGGTCGAGCGTGGTCAGGAACTCCGTGTTGTCCAGGTCGAACCCGGACCCGCTCTGCAGGCCGGCGGCGAACTCGCGGTTCTCCGGCCGGGCCAGCGCCGCCTGGAACTCGGGCGTGCCGGCCGCCGCGCGCAGCGCGTTGCCGATCTTGTCGCCGACCGTGCTGAACAGGATCGACAGGAACACCGCGGTGCCGACCGTGCCGCCGATCTGGCGGAAGAACGTGGCCGACGAGGTCGCCACGCCCATGTCGCGCGGCTCGGCGTCGTTCTGGATCGCCACCAGCAGGGTCTGCATGCACAGGCCCAGGCCCGCGCCGGTGAAGAACATCAGCACCAGCGGCTGGTAGATCGGCGTGTCCGTGCCGACCCAGCTGAACAGGAACAGCGTGATCGTCATCAGGCCGAACCCGAGCACCGGGAACACCTTGTAGCGGCCGGTCTTCGCGGTGATGTTGCCGCTCGTGCCCGCCGCGGTCATGATGCCGAGCGTCAGCGGCAGCATCATCAGGCCGGACTGGGTGGCCGAGTACCCCTTGACGATCTGCAGGTACAGCGGCAGCGACACCATCGCGCCGAACATGCCGACGCCCAGGATGAAGTTGATCGTGTTGCCGAGCGAGAACGTCTGCCGGCGGAACAGGCGCAGCGGGAGCAGCGCCTCGTCGCCCATGCGCTTCTCGGCCAGCACGAACCCGACCAGGCCGACCACGCCGATGACGTACATCGCGATCGCGGTGCCCGACGCCCAGCCCCACTCGCGGCCCTGCTCGGCCACGATCAGCAGCGGCACCAGGCCGAGGGTCAGCAGGCCCGCGCCGACGAAGTCGATCCGGTGGTTCACCCGCTGGTGCGGGATGTTGAGCACCTTGGCGACCACGACCAGCGCGACCAGCGCGACCGGCACGTTGATCAGGAACACCCAGCGCCAGCCGGCCGTGCCCAGGAACGACTCCATGCCCGCGAACAGGCCGCCGACCACGGGGCCCGCGACGCTGGAGATGCCGAACACCGCCATGAAGTAGCCGGTGTAGCGGCTGCGCTCGCGCGGCGAGGTGATGTCCGCCAGGATCGCCATGGCCAGCGACATCAGGCCGCCCGCGCCGAGGCCCTGCACCGCCCGGAACGCGGCCAGCTCGTACATCGAGTTCGCGATGCCGGACAGCAGCGAACCCGCGAGGAACAGGGAGATCGCGGTCAGGTACATCGGCTTGCGGCCGTAGATGTCGGACAGCTTGCCGTACAGCGGCGTCGAGACCGTCGCGGTGATGAGGTACGCGGTGGTCGCCCACGCCTGCAGCGTCTGGCCGTGCAGCTCGTCCGCGATGGTCTTCATGGCCGTGGCCACGATCATCTGGTCGAGCGCGGCCAGGAACAGCCCGAGCAGCAGGCCCGACAGGATCGTCAGGATCTGCCGGTGGGTGAGCAGGGCGGCGCCGGGTGGCGGCGCGTCCGCTCGGGTTGTCGTTTCCGACATCACTTCTCCCCTTCTGAGCGCGGCCCCAGTCCGCCCTCAGCGATGAAATCCGGGAGCGCCTTCTCGTAGTCCCCCACGAAGCGCTCGAAGTACTCGATGAACCGGGTCCACTCCTGCGGGGACCAGTCCGAGAACAGGCGGGCCAGCGCCTGGTTGCGCTGCTCGCGGCGTTCGGCGAGCAGGCGTTGCCCCGCCTCCGTCACCGCCAGCACGCTCGCGCGGCCGTCCTCCGGGTCGGCCCGGCGTTCCACCAGGCCGTCCTTCACCAGCGTCGCCACCTGCCGGCTGACCGTGGACGGGTCGGAGTACACGGCCTCGGCCAACGCGCTCGACCGCGACGGCCCCAGGTGGTTCAGGTTCGCCAGGAGCACGAAGGACGCCTTGTCCAGGCCCGACTTGCTCAGGTGCGCGGCGACGCAGGCGTGCATCTTGTTCAGGCGGACCAGCGCCATGCCGACCCGGTCGGCCAGGGCGAGCTGGTCGGCCCTCACGTCGTCACCCACCGGGGTCACCATCGCACGCTCCGTTTGCTTGCATCAAACAACTAGTTGCCGAATACAAGCATGCGCCCGGCCGCGGGCTCCTGGCAAACGAAATACCGGTGACGCGCGTCTCGTGGTTACCGGCCGGTAGCATCCTGGCCATGAGCGCTGACCACTCGTTCGTCGCGGACGCGATGAAGCAGGCCGTGCCGTGGGTGAAGACCGCCGGCGTGGAGTTCCTCGACGTCACGGGCGACCGCGTGGTCGCCGAGCTGCCCGACCGGGAGGAGGTGCGCAACCACGTCGGCGGCCCGCACGCGGCGATGATGTTCGGCGTCGCGGAGACCGCCTCGGGCGCGGTGGTGATGGCCGCGTTCGCCCCGCACCTGGCCACCGCCACGCCGCTGGTCGTCCGGTCGGAGATCGCCTACCGGAAGCTGGCGCTGGGCGTGCTGCGCGCCGAGGCCGTGCTGGGCCGGCCCGCGGCGGAGGTGGTGGCCGAGCTGGAGTCGGGCACGCGGCCGGAGTTCCCGGTCACCGTGACCATCACCGACGCGGAGGGCGTGACCACCGGCGAGATGACCGTCGTCTGGACCCTGCGCCCGAACCGCTGACGGCGAGTGATCAACCGGACGTGCCAAGTGGTGGAAGTGGTGGACGCCCGCACGATCACCCTTTCCGGCGGAGGACGGGTGCAGCCGGCCGGGCCGGCGCAGCCGGGCGAGTGCTGGGCGGCGTCCGCCACCGCCTCCCGCGCCCGTGCCGACCTACGCCCCGCCCCCGCCGGCTCCCCGGCCCGAACCGCCGGCCGCCGCGTACTACGCGAACTGCGACGCCGTCCGCGCCGCGGGCAAGACGCCCCTCTACGCCGGCGACCCCGGCTACCGCGCGGCGCTGGACCGGGACAAGGACGGGGTCGCCTGCGAGTAGGTTGCCCGTCGTGAAGGTGGACCGGGTGGAGGTCGGCTACGACCCGCTCACCGTGCCGGCCGCGGCGCGGGCGGCGGAGGCCGAGGGGTGCGACGGGTTCTGGCTGGCCGAGACCCGGCACGACCCGTTCGTCGCGCTGGCCCGCGTGGCCGGCGCGGTGGAGCGGATCGAGCTGGGCACGGCCATCGCGGTGGCGTTCGCGCGCAACCCGATGAGCACCGCGGTGCTCGCCAACGACCTCCAGCTGCTGTCCGGCGGCCGGTTCCACCTCGGCCTCGGGTCGCAGGTGGAGCCGCACATCACCAAGCGGTTCGGCATGCCCTGGTCGCGGCCCGCCGCCCGGATGCGCGAGTTCGTGCTGGCGCTGCGCGCCATCTGGCACGCCTGGGCCACCGGCGAACGGCCGCGGTTCCGGGGCGAGTTCTTCACCCACACCCTCATGACGCCGTTCTTCGACCCCGGCCCGAACCCGCACGGCCCGCCGAAGGTGTGGCTGGCGGGCGTCGGCGAGCTGATGACCGAGGTCGCGGGCGAGGTGGCGGACGGCTTCCTGTGCCACGCCTTCACCACCGAGCGCTACCTGCGCGAGGTGACGCTGCCCGCGCTGGCGCGCGGCCGCGCCAGGGCGGGCAAACCCCTGGCGGGGCTGGAGATCAGCGGGCCGTCGCTGGTGGCGTGCGACGAGGAGGGGGTGGCCGAGGCCCGGCGGCAGATCGCCTTCTACGGCTCGACGCCCGCCTACCGCAAGGTCCTGGACCTGCACGGCTGGGGCGACCTGCACGAGGAGCTGCACCGCCTGTCGCGGCGGCAGCGGTGGGACGACATGACCGCGGCCGTCACCGACGAGGTCCTGGCCGCCTTCGCCGTCGTGGGCACGCCCGCCGAGGTGAAGGCCGAGCTGACCCGCCGCTACGGCGACGTGATCACCCGGATCGCGGCCCCGGTGCTCAGGACCGGATGAGGTGACGCCCGCTCGGCTCGTCCCGCATCCAGTGCCGGAACAGCTCGGCCCGGGCGCGCGCCACGGCGCACCGCCGCACCCAGCGCCGGCGACCGACCCGCGCCGCGAGCACGGCCAGCGGCAACGCCAACACGGTCAGCAGGACCATCGTGACCATCGCCATCACCTCCACGGTGGCAACGACACCCTCGCTCACCGCTGACGCCGATGGGGAAAAGGTCACCCGGACGGAGCAACGCCGCCGTCCCGCCCGTGACGGACCGGGTTCGACCGGAAAAGAAAGAGGACCAAGCCGGTCGCCCGACTTGGTCCCCGTCCCGCTGAGCCGCCTGTCGGAATCGAACCGACGACCTGCTCATTACGAGTGAGCCGCTCTGGCCGACTGAGCTAAGGCGGCGAGACGCGACAACTATAGCCCAACGCCCCGGCGTCACCGCACCGGGGTTGGGTCGTTAGAGCGGGCAGTGACGGCGCTCACCCCGACGTCGCGACGAGAGGCCGCTCCCCGGGAGGTTCGACCGCATGCGCCTGATGGCCCTGCCCGCCGCCGCCGTGCTGGTCGCGCTCTGCGCCGCGCCCGCCCTCGCCCAGCCGACCACGACGCCGGTGCCCGGACCGCGGGACCCGGACCAGCCGCCGATGTCCGCCACGCCCGCGCCCACCGCCCACGCGATCGGCGACGCGGGCACCGGGCTGGCCGTGGTCCGGCTCGCGCCGGACTCGACGCCGACCGCCTCGATCCTGCCCGGCTTCGGCGAGCAACTGCCCGAGCGGTCCGCGGCGGAGATCGGGGTCGGGCTCGCGTCCGCCCAGGCCAACACCGAGGCGTTCCTGACCTACGAGCGGGCCGTGGCGCAGGCTTCGCCCCTGGGCTTCGCCGTGGGGGGCCGCGCGCCGCAGACGCCCGGCACGCTCGTGCAGACCGCCTCGCCGGACAACGCCGCGCCCGTCACCGGCGGCCTCACGCCGCCCGCCACCCCGCTGGACGCCCTGCTCGAGGTCGGCCTGCTCGACGGCAGCGCCCACGCCCGCTGGGACGACCGGCTCGGCCCGTGCGTGACGCCGCTCGCCGACGCCAAGACCTCCGTCGCGTCCCTCAGCGTCCTCAACGCGATCCCCACCCTGCCGAGCACCCCCGACCTCACCGGCCTGCTCGCCCAGGACCAGCCCCGGCTCGACGCCGCCGCGCGGCAGTCCCTGGTCGACACCGTCAAGCAGCTCACCGCGCCGCTCAGCCGACTCGGCGGCCTGCTCTCCGGCACACCCGACACCGGCGCCAACGGCTCGCTGCTCAGCCTCCCCGAGACGCTCCGCGCCCACTCCGCGGTCGAGCTGGTCGACCTGCCCGGCAGCCCCAACAAGGCCGTCAAGTCGACGTCCACGCTCCAGGCGGCGAGCATCCGCCTCCTGGCCGGCACGCCGGCCGAGATCCGCGTCGACGTGGTGAGCCAACCGACGCTCGTCGCGCTGTCCACCGGCGACCGGGCCACCTCGTCGATCTCCTACACCGCGCCCGTGCTGCGGGTGAGCCAGGGCGGCCGGGAGCTGGGCACGCTCGACGCCGCCAACCCGAAGCTCGACGTGCCGATCGGCCTCGTCCCGGGCCGGGACCTGCCGCTCGTCGGGGCCCTGGCGGACGGCCTGCCCAAGCTCGACATCGGCGTGCTGCGCCTCCAGGTCGCGCAGCTCAACCGGAAGGACACCGACCTCGACGGCCCCCTCCAGCAGGGCGGACCCACCATCAAGGGGTTCATGCTCGGGGCCACCGCGCGCCTGCTCGACCTCCAGCTGCTGCCGACCGACGCGCTCGGTCTGCCGAACCTGCCATCGGCGCTGGCACAGGTGTCCCTGGGCGAGCAGGTCGTGCGCGCGGCGGCCCCGACCGGCGGCGTCGTCTGCGCGCCCCCCGCGACCCCGCCGGGTGGCGGCGGGCAGGCGGCGCCGCCGACGCCGGGCCGGCAGCTGGCCTACACGAACGCGGCGTACCGGACGGTCCCGATCTTCTGGACCGGCACGGCGCTGCTGCTGATCGGCGTCATCGTCGTCGCCGCCCTGCCGGCCCGACGCCCGACCGCCGCCACGCCCCGGCCGCCCTCGGCCTGAGCCCCGTCAGCCGCGCTGCAACGTGGTCAGCATCGCCTCGATGGCGATGCGCGGCTTCACGTTCAGCTCCAGCGCGGTCCGGCAGTTCAGCACCGCCTCCAGCCGCCGCAGCGTCGACTCCGGCGTCCACGCCGCCGCCGCGGCCCGCGCGTCACCGGCCCGGTCGGGGTGGTTGAGCGCGGCGTGCGCGCCCGCGGCGGTCACCAGCACGTCCCGGTAGAACGCGGCCAGGTCGACCAGCGCCTGGTCGAGCGAGTCGCGCTGGGTCCGGGTGGCCCGCGACTTCTGCCGCTTCTCCAGGTCCTTCAGCGCGCCCTTCGCGCCCCGGGTCGCGGCGGCCGTGCCCTTGCCCGTCCCGCCCGCGCCCATCGCGGTCTCCAACGCCTCCCGCTCGGCCTGGTCACGGCCCTCGTTCGCGGTCAGCGCGTCGCCCTCGGCGGCCGACACGAGCTGGTCGGCGCAGGTGAAGATGTCCGCCGGCCGCCGCAGCGCGACCGGGATCCGCAGCACGGCCTCGCGCCGGGCCCGCGACTGCTCGTCGGTGGCCAGCCGCCGCGCCCGGCCCACGTGCCCGCCGCACACCGACGCCGCCCACGCCGCCATCTCCGGCGCGACGCCCTCGTCCTCCAGCGCCGAGGCGATGGCGGCGGCCCGGGGCGTCGCCAGGGACACGATCCGGCACCGCGACCGGATGGTCACCGACACGTCCTCGGGGTGGTCCGACGGCGCGCACAGCAGGAACACGGTCCGCGCCGGTGGCTCCTCCACGGCCTTGAGCAGCGCGTTCGCCGCGCCCTCGGTGAGCCGGTCGGCCTCGGCGACGATCACCACCTGCCACCGCCCGGACGTCGGCCGGCGGGCCGAGACCTGCACCAGCGACCGCATCTCGGCCACCGAGATCGACAACCCCTCGGGCGCGACCACCCGCACGTCGGCGTGCGTGCCCGCCAACGCCGTGTGGCAGCCGGCGCACGTGCCGCAGCCCGGCCGGTCGTCCACGGCGGTGCACTGCAACGCGGCCGCGAACGCCCGCGCCGCGACCGAGCGCCCCGAGCCCGGAGGCCCGGTGAACAGCCACGCGTGGGTCATCGCGCCCGGCGCGGGCGACCCGCCCGCCACGATCGACGCGGCGGCCTCGGCCGCCGCGGACAGCACCGCGACCGCCTCGGGCTGGCCGACGACCTCGCCCCACACCCCACGGTTCACCAGGCGACCGTACCGAGCCGTCAGGACGTCTCGGCCACCGGCTCGGCGGGCGTGCGGGGCTGCCGCGCCAGCAACGGCAGCACGGCGGTCCGCACCCGTTCGGCGACCTCGTCCTCGGTGCCGTCGGCGTCGACCACGACGTACCGCTCCGGGTCGGCCGAGGCCATGTCGGTCAGCAGCTTCTGCACCCGCCAGTGGTGCTCGACCGTGTCCAGCGTGCCGCCGGTGGCCCGGACCTGCGACGGCATCCGGTCCAGCAGCACGGTCACGTCCGGCCGCAGCCGCCCGGTGGCCCAGTCGACCAGGCCCTCCACCTCGCGCGGCTCCATCGCGCCCGCCGCGCTGAAGTGCGCCAGCGGGCTGTCGACGTACCGCTCCATGACGACCAGCGCGCCGCCGTCCAGCGCGGGCCGCACCTCGCGCTCCACCACGTCCGCGCGCACCGCCGCGGCCACCAGCGCGTGCGCGCGCACCCCGGCCAGGTCGGCGGTGGACAGCAGGTTGCGCAGCCGCTGCTCGTCCAGGTCCGGGTCGGAGGCCAGCACGACCTCGCGGCCGGTCTCGCGCAACGCCTCGGCGAGCCTCCTGGCCTGCACGGACGTGTCCAGCCGGGTGTCGCCCTCGACCGCGATCAGCACGCCCCCGGTCCGCCGGGCCCGGCCGCGCAGCGCGGCGAGCAGGTCGGACAGGATCGGCTCGGACCGCCGGTTGTCCATCTGGCGGTAGGCGATGAGCCCGAGCAGCGCGGCGATCACGCCCGCGCCGAACAGCACCGGCCGGGTGCCGTCCACCTGCATCGGGTGGTCGAAGATCGTGACCGTGCGCTTCTGCACCACCGTGACCAGCAGCGGCGCGGCGGCCGAGGAGGCGAACAGCACCACCTTGAGCAGCGACTGGAGCAGGGCCACGGTGCGGCCGCGCATCGCGTCCTCGACCTGCGCGCCGACGATCGTCAGGCCGGTGAGGAACGCCATGCCCGCCGACGCGCCCACGCACGCCACCGCGACCAGCGCCACCCACAGGTGCGGCGCGAACGCCACGAACAGCAGGCTCAGGCCCGCGACCAGGATCGTCAGCCCGAACAGGCGGTCGTAGGGCAGCCGCCGGGCCAGCCGCGGCGCGGTCGCCATGCCGACCGCCAGCCCCGCGAACACCGCCACGAAGAGCAGGCCGAACGTCGAGTCGCCGCCCAGCAGCGACTGCGAGTAGGGGGTGGCCGTGCCGATCACCGCGCCGGCCGCCGCGAACGCGCCGATCATGCCGATGACCAGGCCGCGGACCAGCGGCGTGCGGGCCGCGTACTTCATGCCGTCGCGCAGCATGGCGAAGAAGCCGGGGGCCTCGCCGTCCTCGCGGGTGCGCTTCACCGCGGCGATCCGGCCGGACAGCTCCGGGATGCGGGTCGCGACCACGATCGCCGAGGTCACGTACAGCGCGCCGTTCACCATGACCGCGATGGTCGCGATCCGGAACTCCAGGTCGCTGCTCTGCACGCCGAGGTAGCCGGGGATGCCGGAGATGATCGAGTACAGGCCCGCGCCCGAGATGACCGAGATGCCGTAGGTCATCACCAGGCCGAGCTGGTTGGCCGTCTCCACCTGGTCCGGGCGGCGCAGCAGGTTCGGCACCGCCGAGTCCTTGGCCGGGATCCACAGCATCGCGCAGCAGCCGACCAGGAAGTTCGCCACGAACAGCCACCACGCGGTGCCGACCAGCGCGATGGAGATGAACAGGCCGCCGCGCAGCAGGTCGCAGACCACCATGATGCGGCGGCGGTCGAACCGGTCCGCGAGCACGCCGCCGAGCGGGGCGAACAGGATGCCCGGCAGGAGCTGGGTGAGGACGACCAGGCTGAGCGAGAAGCTCTGCCACTGGTAGCTGTCCATCAGCTTCGTCACCAGGCCGGTGAGCGCGAGCAGTGACAGCCAGTCACCGACGCTGCACAGGTACGTGACGCCCCAGAGCCTGCGGAAGGGCCGGATCGCCAACACGCTGCGAATCCGGTTGCTGGTCGAGGCCGCTGTGCCGCCGTCTTGGATGGTGCTCACCCCCGCCGATGATGCAGGCAGTAAGGGTAGCCGGAGCGATTCACCCGTCTGACCACATCCGCCGATCGGGTGACCCAGACGAGATCATCGCAGCAGGTCGACCACTGCCTCGATGATCTCACGGAGCACGTTGAACAGCAGCCCCGCGAGCACGGCCAGGCCGACGAGACACCCGATCAGCCCACTTCGCCCCTTCGTCGGCTGCTGCCCGGGCACGCGGGGAGCGGGTGGCCGGGCGGGCGACGCGGGGGCCTGCCGGAGCACCCGGGCCGGCCCTGCCTCCCGGGCCGCCGATCCGCGCGGCGACCGCGCCGCCCCGGCGGACGCCTGCGGGGGCCGTGCCGCCCGGCCGGACCCCGCGACCCGGGCCGACCACGCCGAGCGGGCGGCCTGCGGCCCGGGGGCGGATCGCCGGGCGGGCACGGACCGTGGCGCCGGCTGTCGGGCCGCGGCGGCGGGCGGGGGCTCGACGGGAGCCGCCGGACCGGGCGGCCGGTAGAGCCGCTCGCCCGTCACCAGCCCCGCGAGGGGGTCGGGGAACACCGGCGGTGGCGGTGGGGCCTGCGTGCCGTCCTGGCCCGACCGGTCCGGGTCCGCCCCTGAGCCGTCCACCGCCCCGCCTCCCCTAGCCCTTCGACTTCGCCGGAGCCTTCTTGCGCGCGGCCGGCTTCTTCGCCGGGGCCTTCTTCTTCGTGCTCGGCCCCTTGGCCCGCTTCTCGGCCAGCAGCTCGGCCGCCCGCTCGTCGGTCAGGCCCTCGACGCTGTCGGACTTGCGCAGCGAGGCGTTGGTCTCACCGTCGGTCACGTACGGGCCGAACCGGCCCTCCTTGACCACCATCGGCTTGCCCGACACCGGGTCCGCGCCCAGCTCCTTCAACGGCGGCGCGGCGGCCGCCCGGCCCCGCTTCTTCGGCTCGGCGTAGATCCGCAGCGCCTCGTCCAGGGTGACCGTGAACAGCTGGTCCTCGCTGGTCAGCGACCGCGAGTCGGTGCCCTTCTTCAGGTAGGGCCCGTAGCGGCCGTTCTGCGCGGTGATCTCCGCGCCGGTCTCCGGGTCCTTGCCGACCACGCGCGGCAGCGAGAGCAGCTTCAGCGCGTCGTCCAGCGTCACCGACTCCAGCGACATGGACTTGAACAGCGAGCCCGTGCGCGGCTTCGGCCCCTTCTTCGCGCCGTCCGGCGGCTCGGGCAGGACCTCGGTCACGTACGGCCCGAACCGGCCCTCCTTGGCCACGATCTCGTGCCCGGTGACCGGGTCCGTGCCCAGCGAGCGGCCCTCCTGCGGGGTCGCGAACAGCTTCTCCGCGATCTCCCGGTTCAGCTCGTCCGGCGGCAGGTCGTCGGGCAGGTTCGCCCGCTGCGCGGTGACCGCGCCGTCCGGCCCCTCGACCTCGCGCTCCAGGTACGGGCCGTAGCGGCCGACCCGGACGTAGACCGTGCGGCCCTCGACGTCGGTGAACAGGGGGATCGAGTTGACCTCGCGGGCGTCGATCGCCTCGACGCTGGAGCCGACCAGCTTCTTCAGCCCGCCGGACCGGCCGACCGACGACTCCGGGCCGACGTTGCCGCCGAAGTAGAACCCGGACAGCCACGTCGTGCGCTCCTGGCGGCCCGCGGCGATGCCGTCCAGCTCGTCCTCCAGCGCGGCGGTGAAGTCGTAGTCCACCAGCCGGCCGAAGTGCTGCTCCAGCAGCCCGACCACGGCGAACGCCACCCACGACGGGACCAGGGCGGAGCCCTTCTTCCACACGTAGCCGCGGTCCTGGACGGTGCTGATGATCGAGGCGTAGGTGGAGGGCCGGCCGATGCCCAGCTCCTCCATCGTCTTGATCAGGCTCGCCTCGGTGAACCGGGGCGGCGGCGAGGTCGAGTGGCCGTCCGCGGACAGCTCGGCGGCCAGCAGCGACTGGTCCTTGACCAGCTGCGGGAGCCGGGACTCGGCGTCGTCGGACTCGCCGCCCGCCTCCGAGTCGACCGTCTCGACGTACGCCTTCAGGAAGCCCGCGAAGGTGATCGTGCGGCCGGACGCGGCGAACGTGACGTCCTCGCCGCCCGCGGTGGTGCCCGAGATGCGGACGCTGGTCGTGTTGCCCCGCGCGTCGGCCATCTGCGAGGCGATCGTGCGCTGCCAGATCAGCTCGTACAGCTTGAACTCGTCGGACTCCAACTCCCGGGCCACCTGGCCGGGGGTGCGGAACACCTCGCCGGCGGGGCGGATGGCCTCGTGCGCCTCCTGCGCGTTCTTGACCTTGCGCGTGTACTGGCGGGGCTGGTTGGACACGTACTGCGAGCCGTACAGCTCGGTGGCCTGCGCGCGGGCCGCGGCGATCGCGGTCTCCGACAGCGTCGTGCTGTCGGTGCGCATGTAGGTGATGTAGCCGTTCTCGTACAGCTTCTGCGCGGTGCGCATGGTGCGGTCGGCGGAGAAGCGCAGCTTGCGGCCCGCCTCCTGCTGGAGCGTGGAGGTCATGAACGGCGCGTACGGCTTGCGCGTGTACGGCTTCTCCTCGACCGAGGAGACCGTCATGGTGGCGTTGACCAGGCCGTCCGCGATGGCCGTGGCCTGCGCCTCGTCCAGCACGCGGACGTCGGCGCCCTCCTTGAGCCGGCCGTCGGAGCCGAAGTCGCGGCCCGCGGCCAGGCGCGTGCCGTCGACCGCGATGAGCCGCGCGCCGAACGTGCGGGGCGAGGCGTCCGCGCCCGCGTCCATGGTCGCCGAGACGTCCCAGTACGACGCGGTGACGAACTTCATCCGTTCGCGTTCGCGCTCGACCACGATCCGGGTCGCCACGGACTGCACGCGGCCCGCCGAGAGCTTCGGCATGACCTTCTTCCACAGCACCGGGCTGACCTCGTAGCCGTAGAGGCGGTCGAGGATGCGGCGGGTCTCCTGGGCGTCGACCAGGTCCTGGTCCAGGTCGCGCGGGTTCGCGGCGGCGGCGAGGATGGCGGGCTCGGTGATCTCGTGGAACACCATCCGCCGGACCGGGACCTTCGGCTTCAGCGTGTCCAGCAGGTGCCAGGCGATGGCCTCGCCCTCGCGGTCGCCGTCCGTCGCGAGGTACAGCTCGTCGACGTCCTTGAGCAGCTCCTTCAGCTCCGCGACGGTCGACTTCTTGTCCGGCGTGACGACGTAGAGCGGCTCGAAGCCGTGGTCGACGTCGACCCCGAGGCGGGCCCACGCCATGCCCTTGTACTTCGCGGGCACGTCGGCGGCGCCGCGGGGGAGGTCGCGGATGTGCCCCTTGGATGACTCCACGACGAAGTCGTTGCCGAGGTACGACGCGATCTTGCGCGCCTTCGCGGGCGACTCGACGATCACCAACCGCCGGTTGCCGCTCGCTGCTCCCCCGTTTGTCTTCCTCGCCCGTGTCGATCCAGCCACGCCGTCCCGCTCTCTTCGAACACTGTGTCCCGACCCGCCAGTGTGCACTGTCCTTTGTCGCCGCTGGGCAGCCCTGGTCGGGACAGGGTGACACAACTGCGCCGGATCCTCCGCCTACCGGACGCGCTACGCGGCCGGCCAGGTGCGCTCCGCGACGCCCCTGGGCGCGCGTCCGACCAGCTCGGCGAGCCGTTCGAGCCGCCTGCGGCCGACGACGCGCAGCGCCGGTCCGCCGGCCCCGTCCGCCAAGAGTGTCGCCGGGAGGCCCGAACCGGCCAACGCTTTTCGGAGGGTTTCGTGCGTGTCGGGAGCGGCCGGGTCGAGGCCGAGCAGGTACCCGGAGCCCGACTCGACCCACCGGCCGGACGCGAGCGCCCACAGCCGCAGCGCGCCGCCGTCCAGGGTGAAGTCGGGCGGCACGACCTTGCGGTCGCCGTCGAACCACTGCGCCGCCAACCCGGCCAGGTCCGCCCGGAAGGGGGTCGTGACCTGCCACGACTCGGTGAACTCCGGCTCGGCGTCCGCCGGTGGGGGCACGTCGGCGGCCGGCGGCGCGGGCTCGGCGGCCGGTTCGGGGGCGGGGTCCGGTTCGACCCCGGTCGGGGCGCTGCGGCCGGACCCGATCACCACCGGCGCGAAGCCGTCCGGCTCGTCGTCCACGACCTCGTCCACCGGTTCGCCCGCGAGGTCGTCCGCGGGCTCGCCCACCAGGTCGTGCGCGGGCTCGTCGGCGACCGGCTCGTCCACGGGTTCGGCCACCAGCTCGTGCCCGTCGGCGGGCGGTTCGGCCCCGCCTCCGCCCTCGGGGGCGGCCTCGTCCCGGACCGGGGCGCGCCGGACCTGCTCGACCCGGGCCTGCACCCCGCGCTCGGCCAGCGCCGCCGCCACGGCGACGGCGCGATCCCGGGTGTCGACGTCCACCGACACCCGGGCCGCTCGGCCGCGGGCGAAGCCCAGCGCCCGGCCGGGCCCGCACAGCAGGCCCGCCAGGTCACCGACGCAAGGCTGCCTCGCCTCGGCCGAGAAGAAGGACAGTTGCCCCACGGAGACGCAGCGTAGAACACACGTTCGACCTCGGCCAGTCTCCGAAGGGCTGAACCACCCGCCCCAACCGTCACACGAGTCCCAGCGGGGTCAGCCGCCCAGGCCCTTCAGCGTCTCCGCCATCGCCACGCACTGCGGCGCCTGCTTGAACGCCTCGCCCAGCTCCGGGTCGTCCTGGAGCTTCTTGATCTGCTCCTGGAGCTTGGACGGGTCCGCCTGGTCGCCGCCGAGCCGCTCCAGCTTGGTCGAGAACTCCGGGTCGGCCGGGTCCAGCGCCTCCAGCTCGGAGTTGACCTCGGTCAGCGTCCTGCCCGAGTCGGAGAAGAACTTGACCAGCTCGTCGTGGAGCTCCTGGGCCTCGGCCGACGGCGCGCCCAGGTCGTCCAGCTTCTCGCCCGCCTCGGTGAGCGACTTGCCCGCCTTCGAGCTGTAGTCCAGCAGCGCGGCCTTCTGCACGGCCGGGTCCTCCGCGCCGCCCTCGAACATGGCCTTGAGCAGGGTCATCACGCCCTCGATCGTGGGCCCGACCCCCTCGCAGAACGTGCCCGTCCACTCCACCGGGTCGGCGTTGGCCGCCGCGGTGGTGGTCGTCGTGGTGGTCGTCGCCGACCCGGAGTCGGCGGACGACGAGCCGCCGCCGCCACCGCACGCGGCGGTGACCAGGACTGCGGCGAACGCGCCCGCGAGCGCGACACGGTGCTTCACGAAACCCCCCAAACAGTGGAAAAAAGACGAGGGGCAACGTACTACGACGTGGGGGTCGCCGACTCCGACGGCCTCAGCGTGCGCAGGTCCTGGCAGGACGCCGCCTTCTCGGCCGCCGCCGACAGCTCGGGCGACGCCTCCAGCTGCTTCAGCGGCGCGACGAAATCATCCAGCCGGGCGATGGCCTCGCCGGCGGCCTGGAGCCCGCCGACCGGGTCGTTGGCGTCCGCGGCCTCGATCGCGGTCTTGGCGTCGGTGAAGTTCTTCGCGATGTCGGTGAACGTCGCCGCCATCTGCTCCACCTGCTGGTCGCCGCCCGCCACCGGCGACGGCCCGACGGCGCGCAGCTTGGTCGCGGTCTGGCCGAACGCGTCGGCCATCTGGCCCATGTACGCGCCCATGTCGGCCTTGAGCTTGGCCGGGTCGTTCGCGTCGAGCTGCGGCGGTGTCTTCGGCGCCGAGGCGAACGATGCGGCGGCCGTGCACACCTTGTCCATGTACGCGACCACGGCGGTGTCGTCGGGCGAGGCCGACGACGAGGTGGGCGCGGTGGGCTCACCCCCGGACCCGCACCCGGCGACCGCCACGACCAGGGCGGCCGAGGCGAGCAGCGGCAGAAGTCTCATCAGGGTGTTCCCCCTCGGGGCGCGCGACGTCGGGTGGCACCGAACAGTGTGCCCCCATCCGGACGCCGCCACCCCTCCGCCCGGACGTGCGAGGGCGGGGCGCCGACCACCGGCGCCCCGCCCTCACCCGGACCTCACGCGGAGGTGGTGGCCTCCGCCGGGGTGTCCGCGATGGCCGTGCCGCGCCGCTTGGACACGACCACGGCCGCCACGATGCCGACCGCGGCCACGACGGCGATCGCGTACCGGATGCCGGCCGACTCGCCCGAGCCCACGGTGAACCCGACGATCGCGGGCGCGATCAGCACCGAGACCAGGTTCATCACCTTGATCAGCGGGTTGATGGCCGGACCGGCGGTGTCCTTGAACGGGTCGCCGACGGTGTCGCCGATGACCGTCGCGGCGTGGGCGTCGGAGCCCTTGCCGCCGTGGTTGCCGTCCTCGACCAGCTTCTTCGCGTTGTCCCAGGCGCCACCGGAGTTGGCCAGGAACACCGCCATCAGCGTGCCGGTCGCGATCGCGCCGGCCAGGTACCCGGCCAGCGGGCCGACGCCGAGGCCGAAGCCGACCGCGATCGGCGCCAGCACCGCGAGCAGGCCGGGGGTGGCCAGCTCGCGCAGCGAGTCCTTGGTGCAGATGTCCACGACCTTGCCGTACTCCGGCTTGACCGAGCCGTCCATGATCCCGGGGTTCTCGCGGAACTGGCGGCGCACCTCGAACACGATCGCGCCCGCCGCGCGGGTCACCGCGTTGACCGCGAGACCGGAGAACATGAACACGACGGCCGCGCCGATCACCACGCCGACCAGCACGTTCGGGCTGAACACCACGTTGGTGAACGACACCGGCACGTCGGCGAGGCCCACCTGCACGTCCCGCAGCGCCTGCTCGATGGCGTCCTTGTACGAGCCGAACAGCGCGGTCGCCGCCAGCACGGCGGTGGCGATCGCGATGCCCTTGGTGATGGCCTTGGTCGTGTTGCCGACCGCGTCCAGCTCGGTGAGGATCTGCGCGCCCTCGCCGTCCACGTCGCCGGACATCTCGGCGATGCCCTGCGCGTTGTCGGAGACCGGGCCGAAGGTGTCCATGGCCACGATGACGCCGACCGTGGTCAGCAGGCCGCAGCCGGCCAGCGCGACCGCGAACAGCGACACGACCACCGAGCCGGACAGCAGGAACGCGCCGTAGACCGCGCCGCCGATGACCAGCGCGGTGTAGACCGCCGACTCGAAGCCGACCGAGATGCCGGACAGGATGACGGTCGCCGCGCCGGTGAGCGAGGTGCGGCCGACCTCCTTGACGGGCTTGTGCTCGGTGCCGGTGAAGTAGCCGGTCAGCCAGAGGATGACGCCCGCCAGCACGATGCCGATGATCACCGCGACGGCCGCGATCAGGGCCGGGTTGCCCGGCGTGCCGGCGATGTCCTCGGACACGCCCGAGAGGCCCGCGAAGGAGCTGGGCAGGAAGACGAACGCCGCCACCGTGCACAGCACCGCCGAGACGACCGCCGAGATGTAGAACGAGCGGTTGATCGCGGTGAGGCCGTTCTCGCCGGTCCGGGCGCTGGTGATGTAGACGCCGATGACCGCGGTGAGCACGCCGATCGCGGGCACGATCAGCGGGAACAGCAGGCCCTTCGCGCCGAACGCGGCGGTGCCGAGGATCAGCGACGCCACCAGGGTGACCGCGTAGGACTCGAACAGGTCGGCCGCCATGCCGGCGCAGTCGCCGACGTTGTCGCCCACGTTGTCGGCGATGGTGGCGGCGTTGCGCGGGTCGTCCTCGGGGATGCCCTGCTCGACCTTGCCGACCAGGTCCGCGCCGACGTCGGCGGCCTTGGTGAAGATGCCGCCGCCGACCCGCATGAACATGGCGAGCAGGGCCGCGCCGAAGCCGAAGCCCTCCAGCACCCGCGGCGCCTGGCCCACGTAGACGAACACGACCAGCGCCGCGCCGAACAGGCCGAGGCCGACGGTGAACATGCCGACCACGCCACCGGTGCGGAAGGCGATCCGCATGGCCTTCTCGCGGCCGCCGTTCTCCTTGGCCGCGGCGGCGACGCGCACGTTCGCGCGGGTGGACAGCCACATGCCGAGGTAGCCGATGATGGCGGAGAAGCCGGCGCCGACGAGGAAGAACAGCGACCTGCCGATCCGTTCCCCGATGTCCTCGGCGGGCAACGCGAACAGCAGCACGAACACGATGACGACGAAGATGCCGAGCGTTCGGAACTGCCGGTTGAGGTAGGCCGCCGCGCCCTCTTGGACCGCCTTGGCGATGTCCTGCATCTTGGAGGTGCCCTGGCCCGCGGCCAGCACCTCCCGGAGCAGCACGTAGCCCACGGCCAGGGCAGCCAGGGCGACCACGGCGACCACGGCGACGAGGCCGCGATCACCTCCGGAGAGCTCGAGGCCCTCCGCGAGGAATTGCCGGGACATCCGTCCTCCTGGTGAGTTTTCCAAGCCCAATGTCAGGGCCACCCCGCTGATGTGAGGCGGGTCACTCACGCGACTGTCTGCCCCGACACAACGTGATGCACCCCTCATTGGATGCGATAGCGGCGGAGTCTATTCATAGCGCGCAAGTAGGCAACGACGCGTCCCGATCCGTGCACACACCGTTATCCGCCCAGGCTGCGTCGTATCCCTGTTCGGCGGCCTCCGCGATGCCGGTCGGGTGTGCGAAGCTGCGCCCCGTGGCGAACCACGGGCGTCGTTTGCTGGATCGCGTCCTGGCCGGGGTGCCGGCGGGCGAATCGCCGTTGACGCACACCGAAGAGCAGCCGCCGCGGCCCGCGCAGCCCGTCCCGTGGCCGTCCTGGGCGCCGGACGCGGTCGTGTCCGCGCTGGTGGAGCGGGGTGTCGAGCGGCCGTGGCGGCACCAGGCCGAGGCGGCGTCGGCGGCGTGGTCGGGATCACACGTGGTCGTGGCGACGGGCACCGCTTCGGGCAAATCGCTCGCGTACCAATTGCCGGTGCTGAGCGCGTTGACGGTTGATCCGAAGGCAACAGCTCTGTACCTGTCGCCTACGAAGGCGTTGGGCGCGGACCAGTTGAGATCGGTGAGCGCTTTGGGCGTGTCGGGGGTGCGCGCCGCGTCGTTCGACGGCGACACCCCGATGGCGGAACGCGATTGGGTGCGCGCGCACGCCAACTGGGTGTTCAGCAACCCCGACATGCTGCACCGCGGTGTGCTGCCCAACCACGCCCGGTGGATCCGGTTCCTGCGCCGGCTGTCGTACGTGGTGGTCGACGAATGCCACACGTACCGGGGTGTTTTCGGCTCGCACGTGGCGTTGTTGTTGCGCCGGCTGCGGCGGGTCGCGCAGCGGTACGGCGCGGACCCGGTGTTCGTGCTGGCGTCGGCGACGGTGGCGGACCCGGCGGCGTCGGCGTCGGCGCTGGTGGGCGCGCCGTGCGTGGCGGTGACCGAGGACGGGTCGCCGCGCGCCGGCCGGACGGTGGCCCTGTGGGAGCCGCCGCTGCTGGACGACCTGGAGGGCGAGAACGGCGCGCCGGTGCGCCGGTCGGCGGGCGCGGAGACGGCGCGGATCCTGGCCGACCTGGTGGTGGAGGGCGCGCGGTCGTTGGCGTTCGTGCGGTCGCGGGTGGGCGCGGAGCTGACCGCGCTGGCCGCGCGGCGGGTGCTGGCGGAGGTCGACCCGGCGCTGGCGGAGCGGGTGGCCGCCTACCGCGGCGGGTACCTGCCGGAGGAGCGGCGGGCGTTGGAGCGGGCGGTCTCGTCGGGCGAGCTGCTGGGCGTGGCGACGACGAACGCGTTGGAGCTGGGCGTCGACATCGTCGGGCTGGACGCCGTGGTGGTGGCCGGTTTCCCGGGCACGCTCGCGTCGTTCTGGCAGCAGGCCGGGCGGGCGGGGCGGACCGGGGACTCCGACGCCCTGGTGGTGTTCGTGGCGCGCGACGACCCGTTGGACACCTACCTCGTGCACCACCCGGCGGCGGTGCTGGACAAGCCGGTCGAGGCGACCGTGCTCGACCCGACGAACCCGTACGTGCTGGAGCCGCAGCTCGCGTGCGCCGCGGCCGAGCTGCCGCTGACGCCCGAGTCGCTGGACGCGTTCGGCGGCGAGGCGGCGTTGGCCGTGGTGGAGGACATGGCGGCGCGGCGGGTGCTGCGGCGGCGGCCCAACGGCTGGTACTGGACCGCGCACGACCGGCCGCACGCGGAGGTGGACATCCGCGGGGGCGGCGGCGAGCAGGTCGTGGTGGTGGAGGCGGACTCGGGGCGGATGCTCGGCACGGTCGACCACGGCTCGGCGGGCCGGCAGGTGCACTCCGGCGCGGTGTACCTGCACCAGGGCGAGTCGTACGTGGTGGACGAGCTGGACCTGGACAGCGGCCTCGCGCTGGTGCACGCCGAGCGGCCGGAGTGGTCCACCACCGCCCGGGACACCAAGGACATCTCGGTGGTGCGGGTGCTGGAGAAGCGCGAGTACGACGGGGTCGGGGTGTACCTGGGCGAGGTCGAGGTGACCTCGCAGGTCGTCGGCTACCTGCGCAAGCTGCCGTCCGGCCGGGTGATCGACTCGGTGCCGCTGTCGCTGCCCGCGCAGACGCTGGTGACGCGGGCGGTCTGGTACACGGTGTCGGCGGAGCTGCTGGGCAGTGCGCCGGGGGGCGCCGGGCTGGTCCCGGCGCGCGTCCCCGGCGCACTGCACGCCGCCGAACACGCGGCGATCGGCCTGCTACCGCTCTTCGCGACCTGTGACCGGTGGGACATCGGCGGAGTCTCGACCGCGCTGCACCAGGACACCGGGGAGGCGACGGTGTTCGTGCACGACGGTCATCCCGGTGGAGCCGGGTTCGCCGACCGCGGGTTCGACGCGGTAGTCCCGTGGTTGGTCGCTACTAGGGAGGCCATCGCGGCTTGCGCGTGTCCGGCCGGGTGCCCGTCCTGCGTGCAGTCGCCCAAGTGCGGGAACGGCAACGATCCGCTGGACAAGGCGGGCGGGGTGGCCGTGCTGGACGTCGTGCTCGGGGTGGTCGGGGAGAGACACCACGACGTCCGGCACGGCCGGGTCGGTCACGACCGGTCGGCGGCGACCAGGCCGTAGTCGGGGGCGGGTTCGGCGGTGACGTCGGCGGCCTGGAGCAGCGCGTCGCGCACCACGTCCACGTGCGGCAGCTGCCACGCGCAGATCTGCGGCTTGACCCGCCAGTGCACGACGCCGACCTGCTCGGGGCTCGGCGGGAGCGGGACGTACTCGCCCCGGCCGTAGTGCCGGACGCCCGGGTCGGTCACCGGCGCGCCGCCGGAGGCGACCAGGAACAGCCAGCGGCCCTGCGGCGTCGCCACGATCGGGACGGGCACGTTGGTGGCGCGCAGCGCCACCGCGGCGCGGCGGCCGAGGTCGGCGTCCACCTCGACGGCGTCCACACCGTGCCCGGTGGCCAGCAGGATGCTGTAGGAGTGGCCCGCCCACCAGGTGGCGACCCGCTCCGCCTTCGTGCCGATGCGCTCCTGCCAGTCGTCGTGCACCGGGACCGGCCCGGTGTCCTCGACGCCGTCGCGGCCGGCCCACCGCTCGCCCGCCGGATAGGTGCCCGGCAGCACAGGCCACCCGTGCCACGCGAGGTTGACCGCCTCTGCGCGCAGCTCGATGCGGAAGGCCCCGCGCCAGCTATCCGACCACTCCATCTTCCGTTCGCCTCCTGCGTCGCGCTCCACGACACCGTGTCGCGTGTTGTTCGACACCGTGTCGGTGCCACCACTTGAACTAACGCCATGACCGGCGGTTTTGGTAACCGCCTTTCGACAACTGGTCGTTGTGGCACGGCGAGCGAAGCGGGCGGGGGCGTGCGGCAGAACCACGCGGCAGCCACCGCTGCGCCTCGAAGCCGCGGATGTGCGGTTCTGTGAGTCCGCTCACCGCCGGCGGACGACCGTTCGTCGCGGCGGGCGGCGGTCGCGGTTCGGCCGGACCTGCCCGGGCGCGTGCGCTGGGCGCGCCGAACACCGCGGGCTCACCCGACACGGTCACGTCCACCTCCCCGCCCTCCACCCGGCAGCCGGTCAGGCGACCGCCCATCCGTTCGACGACCCACTCGGCCCGCCCGCACGCCGGGGCGACCCCGGCGGACAGCCACCCGGCCGCCGCGAGCGCGCCCAGGTCGGCCGCCGCACCCAGCCGGTGCCTGGTCACGACCACCTCACCGACCCGCACACCGACCACGACGACCCCGAACCAGATCGCCGCCACCACCACCGCCACAACCGACGCCGACCCCTGATCACCGACCACCCACCACCGCTTCCCCCGCCACCGCCCTGGCCACCACCACAGCCGCCGGAGCCACGCCCGGAGCCGCCACCACCGCCTCTCCGACCACGCCGGCCCACGACCCGCCGCGAACCACCGCCGCCCGGACGCCCACCACCGTTCGCCCACCGGACCACCCTCGCCCCGAGCATCACCGATCCCGGTCATCGACCGCCCACCCCGCTCCCGCCACCGGTCATCCGCCGGCCACCTCCTTCCACCACCTGTCACGCGCGGGCCGCCCCTACCGCGGCCAGCCGCCTTCCGCCTGCCACCAATCCCCCGCCAGCCGGCCTTTCCGCGTCCGCCCGCCACCTCCCTCCCGCCACCGGTCGCCCGCCCGCAGCCAGCCGTCCGCCGCCTCCTTTCCGATCGACACCACCCCGGATCACCCGGACGTGATCCGGCCGGTGCTCGCCCGCCTCCGCCATCGGCCTCGCCGCCGGTGCGCAGCGGCGCGGGTGAAGCGGCTTGGGAAAGCGGCGCGGGTGAAGCGGCGGAAGAGCGGGGGCGGGGCGTGCCCGGTCAGCCGCCGGCCACCCCCGGTTCCAGCACGGCGTAGGCGTGGGCCCGCAGCTCGACGCCCAGCCGCGAGACGCTCACCTCCACCGAAGCCGTGTCGCCCTCCCTCCGGATCGACCACCGAGCCCCGCCCGGCGCGATCGCCTCGACCACCCCCTCGACCCGCGCGTCGTCGCCCCGCGCCACCAGGCGCGCCGCCTCGCGGGCCGCGTCCGTGCACCGGAGCTGCCCCACGACGGCCATCACCGCGGCGAGCCCGAGCGCCAGGACCGCCACCAGCCCGCACACCGCCACCGCCGCCTCGACCGTCACCCCGCCCCGGTCGTCACGCATCACGTGTCCACCACGAACGCCCGCCGGAGCAGGTCCTGCAGCAGTTCCAGGACCCAGTCGCCCCTCAGCAGCGAGTACAGGAGCAGCGCGAAAGCGGCCGCCGCGAGGGTGCCGATCGCGTACTCCACAGTGGACATGCCACGGTCGCCCAACACTTCCCGCTTGACAGCGAACATTCCCTATTCCTCCATTGTGGACATTCACAGGTTGTGGGTCACGCTGCCGACGATCCCGATCACCACCGGCACGACGCCCAGGCACAGGAACGCGGGCAGGAAGCACAGCGCCAGCGGTCCCGCCACGAGCACCGCGGCCCGTTGCGCGCGGGCCTCGGCCTGGTCGGACACCGCCGCCCGCGCCTCCGCCGCCAGGTCCGCCGCCGCCGCGGCCAGGGCCGCGCCCGACCGGGCCGTCCGGCGGGCCGCCCTGGCCAGCGGCGCGGTGTCCGGGTGGGCGAGGGCCCCCGCCCAGGCGTGCACCGGATCCGCCCCGAGGGTGAGCAGCTCGACCACCTCGCGGAGGCGTTCGGCCGGTCCTGGCGGGACGCCGGGCAGGACCGCGCGCACCGCCGCGGCCACCGGCAGACCCGCCCGCAGCGCGGCGGCCAGCAGGTCCCACGCGGCGGCCGCGGCGAACGGGTCCGGTGGTCTGGCCTTCGGCTGTGGTTTGCGCACCCGCACGGGTCTCAGGCGCGACGCGGCCCTCGACGGCGTCGGGAACGTGACGATCGCCAGGGCGAGCAGCACCAGGCTCATGCGATCACCTGCCTGGTCAGCCGACCGCTCCAGCGCAGCCCGGCGCAGATCAGGACCACCCCGACGACCAGCAGCACCTGGCCCGGGGCGGTCCCGACCAGGACCGCCAGCGGGCCCGCGCCGCCCAGTTCCCCGAGCACCACGCCGAACAGCGGCAGCCCGGCCAGCACCGCGGCGCCCGCCCGCGGACCGGCCATGCGGGCGTGGACCTGCCGCGCGAACGCGCCGCGCCGGTCGAGGTCGCGGCGGACCGCGTCCAGCACGTCGGCCAACGGCACGCCGTGCACCGCCGAGAGCCGCCACGCCCGCGCGAGGTGGTGGGCGTCCGGCACGTCGGCGAGCGCCGCTTCCACGTCGCCGCCGCGGGCCGACGTCGCCGCGATCACGTGCAGCACGTCGCTCGCCGGCGGCCGCGCGTCGTGCGCCGCGCCGAGCGCGGCCTTGGCCGGGTGCGCGCCCGCGCGCAACTCCGCGACGAACGCCTTCACCCCGTCGGCGAGCGCGACGGACGCCGCGAGGTGGTCCCGTTGACGCGCCGTCTCCCGCCACGTCCGCCACACCGTCGCCGCCAGCAGGGCACCCGCCACCACCCCACCGACTCCCACCGGCAGCCCGAGGACCGCGCCCGCCAGGACGACGAGCGCCCGGTTCGGCGCCAACCGTCGCCACCGGTGCCCACGGGGCCCGGCGATGCGTCGCCGCGCCCGCCCGGAGGGCAGCACCAGCAGTGCGGCGGCCAGCAACAGGAGGCTCATGACCACCCCACCAGCGACTTGAGCGCCGGGCCGGCCTCCTGCCAACCGCCGTCACGTCGCCAGGCGGGGCGCACGGCCAGGTCGCCGGACCGCCGGTGCAGCACGCCGATCTCGGCGAGGTGCCGGCTCCCGTCTGCGGCGCGGCGCACGTGCACCACGACCTTCACCGCCGCCGCGAGTTGGCTGTGCAGGGCGTGCCGGTCGAGGCCGCCGAGCGCGGCCAGCGCCTCCAACCGGGCCGGGACCTCGGCGGGCGAGTTGGCGTGCAGCGTCCCCGCCCCGCCGTCGTGCCCGGTGTTGAGCGACGACAGCAACTCGCACACCTCCGCGCCCCGGACCTCCCCGACCACGATGCGGTCCGGCCGCATCCGCAACGCCTGCCGGACGAGGTCGCGCAGGGTCACCTCGCCCGCGCCCTCGACGTTCGGGCCGCGGGCCAGCAGCCGCACGACCTGCGGGTGGTCGGGCTGCAACTCGCCCGCGTCCTCCACGCACACCACCCGCTCGTGGTGCGGCACGCAGCCCAACAGGGCCGCGAGGAGCGTCGTCTTGCCCGAGCCCGTGCCGCCGACGACCAGGAACGCCTGGCGGGCCGCCACGATCGCGCGGAGGAGGTCGGCCGCCAGGTCGTCGAACGTGCCGCAGGCCCGCAACGTCGCCAGGTCGTGCACCGCCGGGCGCAGGACGCGCAACGACAGGCAGGTGAACGGCGAGATCGGCGGCAACACCGCGTGCAGCCGCACCGAATGGGGCAGCCACCCGTCGACGTAGGGCGCGGCGTCGTCCAACCGCCGCCCCGCCGCGACCGCGAGCCGTTGCGCGAGCCGGCGCACCGCCGCTTCGTCGGGGAAGGCGACCTCCGTGCGCCGCAACCCGCCCACCCCGTCGACCCACACCTCGTCCGGTCGGGTGACCAGCACGTCGGTCGTGCCGGGATCCCGCAGCAGCGGTTCGAGCGGCCCGGCTCCGACGAACTCCTGCCGCAGCACCGCGAGCGCCCGCCGGACGTCCTCGTCGCCCAGCACCCCGCCGGCCTCGCCGCGCACGGCCGCCGCGACGGCCGCGGGCGTCAACTCGCCGTGCCCACCGGCCAACCGCTGCCGCACCCGCTCAACGAGATCGTTCACGACCGGCCCCCTCCCACAACCCCCGACCGCGCGCGGCCGGCCCCGACTCGACGGCACGGCTGCCGTGCGACAGCGCCGCCGCCAGCTCGCCGAGCACGACCTCGGAGAGCGCCACGGGACGACAGGTCCGGAACACCGGCCGCGGCCGGTACCCGGGATGACGCGCCAGGCCGGGCCCGCGCTCGCAATTCATCACGCCGCCCTCCGATCGGCCGGGAGGAGGTGGAACAGGCAGGAAGGAAGAACCGGCGGTGGTGCCGACGAACCGACAGCCGCCACCGCGCACAGGCGGAGAACCACCGGACAACGGGAAGCGCCGGATTGCCGCCCCAACACGCCGGACTCCGCGCCGGACCGCAAGCCGCCCCACCCGCCGGTTGGCACGGGCGACCGCGGCAGGCGTCGGGAACGGCAGCACCACCGGCACCGCAGCGCGGCTCCGAACACCGCCGCGACCCGGTGACGTGCCGGCCGCGCAAGGCCCCGCCGAGCAAGCACCTTCCTGAGGCACGAGCGCGTGAGGCGGCAGCGCCGGGCGAACACGCCGACGCCACTCGGCGACCGGAGTGTCCGACGAGGAACGACCGACACCCACGAGCCGCCACAGGGCACGGCTTCACCGGCCACCGTGCGCACGGACATCGCAAACGGCGAGGACGGGTCACGGTGTGCCGCAAGGAGTTCAGTGCGCATGGAGTGCCGCCAGGACTTCCCGCGCCGCCTTCGCCAGCGGACCCCGCGTGGCGCGCGGGAACCGGCCGTTGTCCAGCGCCCGCGCCAGCCTCGGTTCGGGGCGCATGGCGGTCAGCAGCGGCACGCCGATCGCCTCCACCACCTGGGCCGTGGTCAGCCCGCCGGGAGCCGGGCCGCGCACCACCGCCTTCAGCCGCACCCCGCGCTCGGCCGTCCGCTCGACCAACGGCTTCGCCGCCATGCACGCCTTCACGTCCGCCGGCACCACGAGCACCGCCAGGTCGCTCCGGTCGAGGGCGGCACAGCCCGCGGCGGTCAGCTGCCGCGGCACGTCGCACACGACCGTGTCCCCGGCCCGCCTGCCCGCCTCGACCACCGCCACCACGGCCTCCGGCTCGGGACCCGGTCCCGTCCGGCCGCAGGACAGCACGGTCAGCGCGCCCCGCCGACCGGAACGACCCGGCAGCGCCGAACGCAGGGCCGAGGCCGGCACCCGGCCCCCGGTCAGCCGCAGCGTGGGCCACCGCAGCCCTTCCTGCCGCTCCGCGCCCAACGTCAGGTCGAGGCCGCCGCCCAACGGGTCGCAGTCCACCAGCAACCCGTGCCCGCCGGCGGCCAGCACGGCCTGCCCCACCGCCACCGCCAGCACCGACGCGCCCGCGCCGCCCCGCGCGCCCAGGACCGCCAGCACCTTCCCCGCGCCCCCGGGCACGCCCTCGGCGGCGTCGGCGAGCACCGCCCGCAACCGGTCGTGGTCGGCGGGCAGCTCCAGCACCTGCTCCGCGCCCAGCGCCAGCGCGCGCCGCCACACCTCCGCGCCCGGCGGCCCGGCGCCGACGACGTGGACACCCGGTCTGCGCGGGAACCCGGCCGCCTCGCAGGCGAGCACCGCGCCCTCGTCCAGCAGCACCGCCGACGCGCTGTGCCACCGACCGCGCAACGCCGTCACGTCGACCACGCGCTCCAGCTCGCAGCCCGCGACCGCCGCCGCGTGCAGCACCTCGTCCACCAGTCCCCCGTCGGCCACCAAGGCCACCGGCCGCCTCATCCCGACCTCCCCTTTTCGCTGTGGGTGTGCGGGTTCCACGGTGGCCGGCGGTGAGGAAGGACACAACGACGCATGATCAACATGTGGACAACCGGACGGCCTGTGGACAACCCGAGGCGTCACGGCGGCGCGCCCGACCGCCGCCACGGGTGGCGCGACGGAAGATCGGGCGGTGATGCAAGGGGAGCCGCGAGCCGGCGGAGGTCCAGCGCGGGACACCCGCGGAACCGACCCCGGACATGGGACGACCCCCGCCAGGGGGGAGGGACGGGGGTCGTCATTGGTTCAGTCCCGGGGGGTCGGACTGAACCCGTCCGGTCGAGCCGGACCCGTCTACTGTATCCCCACGGGACAGGGTCATGCGTGTCTTCCGTTAGAGGGACGCGAAAATTCGACGGACCGCACACCTGATTCGTAAACCGCCGAACCTCTGCCGGCGGCCCGTCGCACCCGCCCCGCCTAAGCTTGACCGGTGACCGAGCACGCCACCGCCGGCAGTCGAGTCGCCGCGTTCTTCGACCTGGACAAGACCGTCATCGCCAAGTCGAGCACGCTGGCGTTCAGCCGGCCGTTCTTCCAAGAGGGCCTGATCAACCGGCGTGCGGTGCTCAAGAGCGCCTACGCGCAGTTCGTCTTCATGCTGGCCGGCGCGGACGCCGACCAGATGGACCGGATGCGCTCGCACATCACCGCGCTCTGCGAGGGGTGGGACGTCGAGCAGGTGCGCTCGATCGTGGAGGAGACGCTCCACGACATCGTCGACCCCCTCGTCTACAAGGAGGCCACGCAGCTCATCAGCGACCACAAGGGCGAGGGCCACGACGTGGTCGTGGTGTCCGCTTCGGGCGAGGAGCTGGTCGCGCCCATCTCCACCATGGTCGGCGCGACGCACAGCGTGGGCACCCGGATGGTCGTCGCCGAGGGGCGCTACTCCGGCGAGGTCGACTTCTACTGCGCGGGCGAGAACAAGGCCATCGCCGTCAAGCAGCTCGCCGAGCAGCACGACTACGACCTGAGCCGGTGCTTCGCCTACTCCGACTCCATCACCGACCTGCCGCTGCTGGAGGCCGTCGGCCACCCCACCGCGGTCAACCCGGACCGCGCGCTGCGCCGGGTCGCCGCCCAACGCGGCTGGCCGGTGCTCACGTTCTCCGACCCGGTGTCGCTGCGCGCCCGCATCCCCCGCCCGTCGGGCGCGGCGGTCGCCGTCACCGCGATCGGGCTGGGCGCGGCGACGGCGGCCGGCGTGGCCTGGTACGGCCTGCGCAGGCGCCGCCGGAGCTGATTCACCCGGAGCCTGCGCCCGGTCGGCGGTACCGGGGTCGCGAACGGCCGGAAACCGCTGCCACGAAAGCCTTTCCGCTACTGAACGTCGCTTGACCGGTGCACCCCATCGAGCCCTTGCTGTGACGGCGGACACCTACTACAAAGGAAGTGCGGACTTCGGGTCGGCCAGGGGCGAAGCGGAGGAGAAGCCTCGTCCACCCCGACAGAGCTCCGCGCGCGGACTTCGAGACACCCACGCGCAGCACGCCGCGGGAGGCTTGTCGTCTAGGGCCTGCGTACCGGGACGCCGGACGCCGAGGCCAGGTCGGTACGACACGAGTTGCACGCTTGGTAACTCGAAAGCCCGCGCTGACGACGGTGGGACCCCTCCACGAGGGGTCCCACCGTCTTTGTGTGCCTGCCTCCTGCCCGAAAGCGCGACTCGCCGAACATGTGCCCGAACGGGTGACTCGCCAAACCTCGGGTTTTGTCGGTGCCCCTCCCCACAATGGCCACGCAGCGCAACCCGTTGACCCACCTCTGTGACGTGGGTAACTTGCCAAACGCACCACGCAGTGGTGGGAGATTCCCAGTGGGGAGGCCGCAGTGCTCCGTCCGCTCGTCGCCGTCGCCGTGGCCGCGGCTTCCGCAGTGACACCACCGGCGCCCGCCGCCCCCGACCAGGCGCGGCACCTCACCGCGCTGGTGCGGGGCATGCCGCTGGAGCAGAAGGTCGGGCAGCTCTTCGTCACCTACGTCCACGGCCAGTCGCCGGACGAGGCGCACCCCGGCAACCTGCGCGACTTCGGCGTGGCCACCCCGGCCGAGGTGGTCGCGAAGTTCCAGCCCGGCGGCGTCATCTACTTCAACAACTCGAGCTACGACAACATCGACACGCCGCGCCAGATCGCCACCCTCTCCAACGGCCTGCAACGGGCGAGCCGCATCCCGCTGGCCATCGCCACCGACCAGGAGATGGGCATCGTCACCCGCATCGGCCCGCCCGCCACCCAGTTCCCCGGCAACATGGCCCTGGGCGCGGGCCGCAGCGCCGCCGACGCCGAGCAGGCCGCCCGCATCACCGCCCGCGAGCTGCGCGCCATGGGCATCACCCAGAACTTCGCGCCGGACGCGGACGTGAACTCCAACCCGGCCAACCCGGTCATCGGGGTGCGCTCCTACTCCGGCGACCCGGCCCTGGCGGCCGAGCTGACCGCCGCGCAGGTGCGCGGCTACCAGGGGCGGGCACTGGCCAAGCACACCGTGAGCGCGACCGCCAAGCACTTCCCCGGCCACGGCGACACCGACCAGGACAGCCACACCACGCTGCCCAAGGTCGACCGCACCGAGGCGGAGTGGAGCGCGGTGGACGCGCCACCGTTCCGCGCGGCCATCGCCGCGGGCGTCGACTCGATCATGACCGCGCACATCCAGATGCCGAGGATCGACCCGTCGGGTGAACCGGCCACGCTGTCCAAGCCCGCCCTCGACCTGCTCCGCCGCACCCTCGGCTACGACGGCGTGGTGATCACCGACTCGCTGGCCATGGCCGGTGTGCGGCAGCTGCACAGCGACGCCGAGATCCCCGTGCTGGCCCTCAAGGCGGGCGTCGACCAGCTGCTGATGCCGGTGGACCTGGGCCTGGCCGTGGACAGCGTCCTGGCGGCCGTGCGCAGCGGCGAGCTGAGCGAGGAGCGCATCGACCGCAGCGTGCTGCGGGTGCTGCGGATGAAGTTCCTGCGCGGCATGCTCACCGGCCCGCTCGTGGACGTGGACAAGGTCGACTCGGCGGTCGGGCCGGCCGAGCACCTCGACGCCGCCCGGCGGATCACCGAGCGGACCGTCACCGCCGTCCGCAACGACGCGGGCGTCCTGCCGCTGCCCGCCAAGCCGACCGCCGCGCTGGTCACGGGCTGGGGCGAGACGACGACCCGCACCCTCGCGGGCCACCTCGGCGGCACCGCGCTGCCCACCGGCGCCACCCCGACCCAGGCCCAGGTCACGGCCGCCGTCCAGGCCGCGGGCGCCGCGGACGTGGTCGTCGTGCTGACCAACGCGCTGTCCCGGCAACCCGCGCAGCAGACCCTGCTGACGAGCCTGCTGGCCACCGGCAAACCGGTCGTCGCGGTCGCCGTGCAGAACCCGTACGACGTGGCCCACACGGCCGCGCCGACCTGGCTGGCCACCTACTCCTACAGCGCGGTGTCGATGGCGGCGCTGGCCCGGGTGATCACCGGCGAGGTCGCGCCGACCGGCCGGCTGCCGGTCGAGGTGCCCGGCCCGACCCCCTACCCCTTCGGCCACGGCATCGGCTGGTGACGACATGGACCGCAGGCACTTCCTCGCCGCCGGCGCGCTCGCCGTGCCCGCGCTCACCGCGCTCGACCCGCCCGGCGCGGCCGAGGTCCCGGACCGCCCCCGGCCCGTGCGGACCGGCGCGGAGCAGCTCGCCCGGGACGGCTGGCGGCGCTTCGCGGGCGACCGGGTCGGCGTGGTCACCAACCCGACCGGCGCGCTGCGCGACCAGACCCACATCGTCGACTCGATGGTGGCCGCCGGGCTGCGACCGCTGGCCGCGTTCGGCCCCGAGCACGGCTTCCGCGGCACGGCGCAGGCGGGCGGCTCGGAGGGCGACTACCTCGACCCGCGCACCGGCATCCCGGTCTACGACACCTACGGCGCGAGCGTCGAGAAGATCGCCGGGATGATCGCCAAGTCGGGCGTCGACACGCTCGTGTTCGACATCGCCGACATCGGCGCGCGCTTCTACACCTACATCTGGACCATGTACGCGGTCATGCAGGCCGCCGCGAAGACCGGCACGCGGTTCGTCGTGCTCGACCGGCCCAACCCGGTCGGCGGCACGGCCCGCGGCCCGCAGCTCGACCCCGCGTACGCGACGTTCGTCGGCCGCAAGCCGATCGCGCAGCAGCACGGCATGACGATCGGCGAGCTGGCGCGCCTGTTCGACGGCGAGTTCCTGCCGACCGACGGCGGCCGGCTCGCGAGCCTCGACGTGGTCGACGTGCAGGGCTGGAAGCGGGACGACCTGCACTCCGGCCTGCCGTGGATCCCGCCCAGCCCGAACGTGCCCACGCACGACACCGCGCTGGTCTACCCCGGCACGTGCCTGTTCGAGGGGCTCGTGTTCTCCGAGGGTCGCGGCACCACCCGCCCGTTCGAGACGATCGGCGCGCCGGGCCTGGACTGGCGGTGGGCCGAGGACCTCAACGCGCTGGGGCTGCCCGGCGTGCTGTTCCGCGAGACCTACTTCACGCCCACGTTCAACAAGTTCGCCAACAAGCTGTGCGGCGGGGTGGCCCTGCACCTCACCGACCCGCACCGCTTCGACGCGCCCCGCACGGCGGTCGCGATGATCGTCACCGCGAAGGCCCGCTACCCCGACGTCTTCGCGTGGCGGCCGGACCACTACATCGACAAGCTCAGCGGCTCCGACCGCCTGCGCCGCATGGTCGACGCGGGCGCGGGCACCGACGAGGTGGTCGGCGCCTGGTCCGACGAGCTGGCCGCGTTCGACCGCACCCGCCGGCCGTACCTGCGCTACCGGTAGAGGGAGACAGCGATGCGCACCCCCGCCCTGCTGATCGCGACCGCCGTGCTCACCGCCGCCGCCCTGCCGGCGCACGCCGAGGGCCGCGAGGCCCGCTTCGACCAGCCGCACGAGGGCTGGTCGAGCAGCGTGCTGCGAACGGGTACCCCGCAGCGCGTGGGACTCGACCCGGCTCCGCTGGACGCCGCGCTGGCGCAGATCGAGCGCTACACCGCGCCCGACGCGACGGGCCACCCGCTGTTCGCGGGCGCCGTCACGCTGTTCGCCCACGACGGCGTCGTGGTCACGCACGAGCCGACGGGCTGGGCGGTCCGCTACGGGGACGCCGCCGGCACCGAACTGCCCGAGGACCAGCGGGTGCCGATGACCCGCGACACGATCTTCGACCTGGCGTCGATCTCCAAGCTGTTCACCTCGATCGTGGTGATGCGCCAGCACGAGCTGGGCCGGTTCGGGCTGGACGACCCGGTCGCCCGGCACCTGCCGGAGTTCGGCGTCAACGGCAAGGAGTCGATCACCGTCCGGCAGCTGCTCACCCACACGTCCGGCCTGGTCGCGTGGCTGCCGCTGTGGTCGCAGTACCCGGACGTCCCCTCCCGGCTCAAGGCCGTGATGGACACCAGGCCGAGCAGTCCGCCCGGCGCCACGTACCTGTACTCGGACCTCAACCTGATCACCCTCGGGCTGCTGGCCGAGAAGTGGTCGGGCAAGCCGCTGGACGAGCTGGTCCGCGACGACATCACGCGCCCGCTGGGCCTGGTGGACACCGGCTACAACCCGCCGGCCGCCAAGCTCGACCGGATCGCGGCGACCGAGTACCAGGCGGGCCGGGGCATCATCCGCGGCAGCGTGCACGACGAGAACGCCTGGTCGCTGGGCGGCGTCGCGGGCCACGCGGGCGTGTTCTCCACCGCGCGCGACCTCGCCGTGCTGGGCCAGGCCATCCTCAACGGCGGCGCGCACGCGGGCGCCCGGATCCTGCGCGAGGAGACGGTGGAGCTGATGCTCACCGACTTCAACCAGGGCTTCCCCGGCAACTCCCACGGCCTGGGCTTCGAGCTGGACCAGCGCTGGTACATGGGCGCGCTGACGTCGCCGAGGGCCGCCGGGCACACCGGCTACACGGGCACCACGCTGGTGCTGGACCCCCTGTCGCGGTCGATCGCGATCCTGCTGACCAACCGGGTGCACCCGAGCCGCAACTGGGGCTCGATCAACCCGGCCCGCCGCGTGGCCGCCAACGGCCTGGCGCAAGCGCTTGCGGTCCGGCCCCGGCACGGCGACGCGTGGACGCCCGAGGTCAACGGCGGCACGTTGACCACGCGCGACCTCCCGCGCCGCGGCGAGCGGCAGAGGTTGTCGTTCCGGGCGTTCGTCGACCTCGACCCCGGCGACCGGGTGGTGGTCGAGGCCACCGCCGACGGGTCCGCCTGGCGCGAGGTCGGGGCGCTGACCGGGTACGGGGACCGGCGTTGGCGGAACGTGGACATCGAGACGGAGTCGGCGGCGCGGTTCCGCTGGCGCTTCGTCCGGGGCACGGGTTACGGCGGTCGCGGCGTGTACGTGGACGCCGTGCGGGTGAGCGACCACCGGGGCGTCGCGCTCGACGCCGAGCGCGAACCGGAGGGCTTGCGACCCGAAGGGTGGCGGACCGCGGACCGTTAGTGACAACGGGGGCCGCCGGACCCCGCCAAGCGGGGACATTGGGTCACGGTTGGGGTGAGTTACACCCACCCTGCGTTGACCTTGGTTTTGGCGGTTAGTAAGTTTCCCACGTGTCCACCGAGAGCACCGCCGATTCCAGCCCCCTGGTCAAGATCCGTTCGCTGCTGCCGGGCCTGGCCCGCGCCGAGCAGCGGGTCGCCAAGGTCGTGCTGGACAACCCGGCGACCGTCGCGCACCGCAGCATCACCGAGGTCGCCGAGGCCGCGGGCACCAGCGAGACCACGGTGACCCGGTTCTGCAAGGCGATCGGCGTCGGGGGCTACCCGGAGCTGCGCATAGCGCTGGCCGCCGACACGGCCCGCACGTCCATGCGCACCGACCGCGACCTGGGCGGCGACATCGGCCCCGGCGACGACCTGCGGCAGGTCGTGGGCAAGGTGGCGTTCGCGGACGCGCGGGCGGTCGAGGAGACCGCCGAGCAGCTGAACGTGGAGACGCTGGAAGCGGTGGTCGAGGCGGTCGCGGGCGCGGGCCGGGTGGACGTCTACGGGTTCGGGGCGAGCGCGTTCGTCGCGTTCGACCTCCAGCAGAAGCTGCACCGGATCGGGCGCACCTGCTTCGCCTGGAACGACACGCACATCGCGCTCACCTCGGCCGCCGTGCTGACCGGCGCGGACGTCGCGGTCGGCATCTCGCACACCGGGTCCACCGCGGAGACCGTCGAGGCGCTGCGGGTCGCCAAGGACCACGGCGCGACCACGGTGGCGCTCACGAACTTCCCCCGGTCGCCGATCAGCGAGGTGGCCGACCACGTGCTCACCACGGCGGCGCGCGAGACGACGTTCCGCTCCGGCGCGATGGCCAGCCGGATCGCGCAGCTCACCGTGATCGACTGCCTGTTCATCGGGGTCGCCCAGCGGCACGTGGACAGCGCCAAGACGGCCCTGGAGGCGACGTACGACGCGGTGTCGGGGCACCGCCTCGGCGCCCGGCCGGACGGCAGGCGACGCCGGGAGTCCGGTAAATGACGCCGCCGCGGCACGACGTCGCGGTCCGCGTGGACTCGCCCACCGAGGCGCGCAACCCGCGGACGGCGGACATCGACCGGCTCCCCACGCTGGACGTCCTCCGCCTGATCAACTCCGAGGACCGCCTGGTCCCCGACGCGGTGGCCGCCGTGCTGCCCGAGCTGGCGCGGGCCGCGGACCTGGCCGTCGGCGCGCTGAACGCTGGCGGTCGCGTGCACTACGTCGGCGCGGGCACGTCGGGCCGGTTGGCCACGCTCGACGCGGCCGAGCTGGTGCCGACGTTCAACGCCCCGCCGGACTGGTTCCTGGCCCACCACGCGGGCGGCCGGGACGCCCTGGTGAACGCGGTCGAGGACGTCGAGGACCAGGCGTCCGACGGCGCCGCCGAGATCCGCAGGCACGCGGCCGCGGGAGACCTGGTGGTCGGCGTCACGGCGTCCGGCCGCACGCCGTTCGTGGTGGCCGCGCTGGAGGAAGCGCGCGCCCTGGGCGCGCACACCGTGCTGGTGTCCAACAACCCGACCGCGCCCGCGCCGGTCGAGGTGGACGTGCTGATCGCGGTCGACACCGGCCCGGAGGCGATCGCGGGGTCCACCCGGATGAAGGCGGGCACCTCGCAGAAGCTGGTGCTGACGTCGTTCTCGACCGCCGTGATGGTCCGGCTCGGCCGCACCTACTCGAACCTGATGGTGTCGATGCGCGCCACCAACGCCAAGCTGCGCGGCCGCACGGTGCGCATCCTGCGCGAGGCGACGGGCCTGGGCGAGAAGGAGTGCACGTCCGCGCTGGCCGACTCGGGCGGCGACCTCAAGGTGGCCCTGGTGCACCTGCTGGCCGGCGTGCCCGCGGCACGCGCCGCCGAGGCGTTGGAACGCACGCAGGGGCACGTCCGGCTGGCGCTCAGCCAGCTCGCACCGGGCGCCACGGGATAGGCGTCGACAGCACCATCGCGCTGGACGTCTCGCCGTAGCCGCCCAGCCGCACCAGCAGCCGCTCCAGCTCGCTGATCGACGTGGTCACGACCTTGACCACCGAGCAGATGTCGCCGGTCAGCCGCACCACCTCCACCACCTCGGGGCAGTCGTCGAGCAGCTCGGGGTGCACCGTGATGCACCGCGGCCCGTAGCACTTCATCCGCACCAGCGCGATCACCGGCCGTCCCACCGCCGTCGGGTCCACGGTGGCGCGGTAGCCCGTGATGACGCCCGCGTTCTCCAGCCGCCGCACGCGTTGCGCGACCGTCGGCGGGGAGACGTGCACGCGCCGGGCCAGCTCGTTGTACGACAGCCGCGCGTCCTCCTGCAGGGCCTCCAGCAGGGCCCAGTCCACGCCGTCGAGATCGGTGCTCACGACCGCAAAGCTACTCGCCTGAACGCTTTCCGGTCATAAGACTTTTCCCTCGATCCCCATCCGTTGCCCATTCAACCAACCCGGATGCGCGGTCATCATGGAAGACATGACTTGCCCCGTCTCACCCAAACTCGACTTCGGCGGCACGACGCCCTACGAGGACTACGTGCACGCCTCCGTGCTGCACTCGCTGCAACAGCAGTGGTCCAAGGACCCGCGTGAGATGTCGTTCCTGGTGATCACGCAGGTCATGGAGCTGTACTTCGGCCTGCTGTGCTTCGAGTGGCGGCAGGCCCAGTCCGAGCTGCGCGCCGACGACCTGCGGGCGGCGGTCCGCACGCTGCGCCGCAGCGACCTGCACATGCAGGCGCTCAACGCGGCGTGGCGGCCGATCGCCCGGATGACGCCCGCCGAGTTCAACTCGTTCCGCGACGCCCTGGGCGAGGGCTCCGGCTTCCAGTCGGGCCGCTACCGCGAGGTGGAGTTCCTGCTCGGCGAGAAGTCCCGGTCGATGCTCGTGCCGCACCGCGCCGTGCCGCGGCAGCACGAGGCGCTCGAAGCGCTGCTGCACGAGCCGAGCCTGTACGACGACGTGCTCGCCGCCCTGCACCGGCAGGGCCTGCCGATCCCCGAGGACGTGCTCCGCCGCGACGTCAGCGAACCCTACGAGCCGAACGCCGAGGTGGAGGCCGTGTGGGCGGGCATCTACCGCGACGGGTCGCGTGACCTGCTCGAACTGGGCGAGGCGCTGACCGACATCGCCGAGGAGTTCGCCCGCTGGCGCTACGACCACCTGCTCGCCACGCGCCGGTCGATGGGCGCGAAGGCCGGCACCGGCGGTTCGGCGGGCGTCGCGTGGCTGGAGAAGCGCACGCGGCGCTCCGTCTTCCCCGAGCTGTGGACCGCCAGGAGCCACGTGTGAACGACCCGTTGGCACACACCCGTGACCTGTTCGACCTCGACGACGACGTCGTGTACCTCGACGGCAACTCGCTGGGCGCGCCGCCGAAGGGCGTCGCCGAACGGGTCGGGCACGTGGTGCGCGAGCAGTGGGGCCGGCGGCTCATCCGCAGCTGGTCGGAGGGCTGGTGGGAGGCTCCGGAACGGATCGGCGACCGCATCGGCCGGCTCGTCGGGGCCGGTCCGGGGCAGGTCGTCGTCGCGGACTCGACCAGCGTGAACCTGTTCAAGGCGTTGATGGCGGCGGTGCGCAACACCGACCGGTCGGAGATCGTCGTGGACGCGGGGACGTTCCCGACCGACGGGTACATCGCGCGGTCGGTGGCCGAGCTGACCGGGTTGGCGCTGCGCCCGGCCCCGCCCGAGGAGCTGGACCTGCGGGACACGACGGCGGTCGTGCTGCTGAACCACGTCGACTACCGGACGGGCCGGCTGCTGGACATGGCGGAGCTGACCCGGCAGGCGCACGCGGTGGGCGCGAAGGTGGTGTGGGACCTGTGCCACAGCGCGGGCGTGCTGCCGATCGAGCTGGACGCGCTGGGCGTCGACCTCGCCGTGGGGTGCACGTACAAGTTCCTCAACGGCGGGCCGGGGTCGCCCGCGTTCCTCTACGTGCCGAAGGCCGCGCAGGCGGGGTTCGAGCAGCCGCTGACCGGGTGGACGGGCCACGAGGCGCCGTTCGCGATGGCGTCGGAGTACACGCCGGACCCGGGCGTCTCCCGTGCGCGGGTGGGCACGCCGGACATCATCTCGATGCTCGCGCTGGACGCCGCCCTCGACGTGTGGGACCACGTGGACCTCAGGGACGTGCGCGCGAAGGGCCTGGCCCTGACCGCCCACTTCCGGTCGCTCGTGGAGGGCCTGCCGGGCATCGAGGTGATCACCCCGGCCGACGAGTGGCGCGGCCACCAGGTCTCCCTGCGCCACCCCGACGCCGCCCGGCTCATGGCCGGGCTGATCGAGCGCCGGGTGATCGGCGACCACCGCCCGCCGGACGTCCTGCGCTTCGGCTTCGCCCCGCTCTACAACACCTTCGACGACGCCGACCGCGCCGCCACCACCCTGAAGGAACTCCTCTGACCCCGTGACGGTCGGCCGGTCCGGGGGTCGTCGGCACGGAAACCGAGGGTCCCTAACATTGCCGGATGCGTGTCGGTGTGTACGTGGACGGTTACAACCTGTACTACGGAGGGCGCAAGCACTGCGGCCGCGGCACGGCCGGGTGGCGGTGGTTGGACATCCGAGGGCTCGTCGGGACGCTGTTGGCCGAGAAGGCGACCGACTGGCCCTCGGCCCGACCCGCCCGGATCGTGTACTGCACCGCGCGGATCAGCGCCGCCCACAACGCGTCCGGCTCGCAGGACCAGGACGTCTACCTCAAGGCGCTGCTCGCGTCGGGCAGCGTGGACCACATCGACCGCTGGCCGTGGAGAAGGGCGGCAGCGGGAAGGGCAGGCATCACCCGGTGCCGGTCGCCCCGGCGTGGCCGATCATGGTCCAGAGCGGTGGCGCGCCGGTCGCCGACGCCTTGTTCATGGCCTCGGTGGCGACGTTCGAGGAGAAGGGCTCGGACGTCAACGTGGCCGCGCACCTCCTGGTCGACGTCCTCACGGCCGCGGTGGACGCGGTCATCGTGATCAGCAACGACAGCGACCTCCGGCTGCCCGTCCACGAGGCGTGGAACCGGGTGCCCGTGGGCGTGGTGAACCCCGGCGGGGGCTACACGGCAGGGGCCCTGTCCACGAACGCGGGCAGCGGTCTGGGCACCGGCAACCACTGGTGGCGCACCCTGGGCCCGGACGACTACACCGACCACCAGCTCCCCGACCCGGCCGGCCGCTACACCCGACCACCGGGCTGGTGACGTCGCGCCGGCCCGTTTGATAAGCCGACGACCACCGGCTAGCCTGGTCCCATACCCGCCCGGTCCCTCGTGGGCCGGGTTTTCCTTTGCCCGCGTCCGCGACCTCCTACGTGGCGGCGGCGTCGGCGATGGAGCGGGCTTCGCGGGCGCCGGACTGGAGCGCTTCGCACCAGAACAGGATCCAGCGGGCGACGCCGTCCGGGTCGCCGGTGGAGAAGCCGTGCAGGGCGGCGGCGTAGTCGTCCTGCCGGCGCAGGCACAGGACCTCCGGCACGCCCAGCGACTTCGGGTCCAGGCCCGTCGCGATGGACGCCAACCGGGACGCCGCCCGCGCCACCACGCCGTTGGCCGTGTCGAACGGGGCCAGGGACATCAGCTCGCCGTGCACCACCGCGACCAGCAGCGGGCCGGGGACCGACGTGCCGCCGGCGACCAGTCGGGCCAGCAGGTCCAGGCGCTCGGACACGCCCGGCGCGGAACGGGGACGGCCCAGTTCGCCGCCCAGGTCCGCGCCCGCCAGCACGTGCAGCCGCGCCAACGCCTGCAACGGCGCGCGCTGCCACGTCGGGAACACCACCCCCAGCGACTCCGCCACCCGCAACGCCCCCGCCAGCACGGGGTCCGACACGGCGCCGTCCGGCGGGATGGCGGTCGAGCCGCCGTCCAGCGCCGCCGACGCGCGGGCGGCGCGCACGGACGCCTCGGCCGCGGTGGTCGCCCAGCCGCGCAGGTTCACCCGGTGCCGGTGCACCTGGAACACGGCGTCACGCGCCGCGGCGACGGCGTCGGCCACACCGGGCAGGTCCAGCAGCGGGGCAAGCGGATCGGTCACGCCGCAGCACACTACCCGCCGGTAAGTGGCCATCTGAAACTGATCGAAAATGGCCGTGCAAAGCGGCCACTGACGGATTTATCGTCGAGGTGTGAACTGGTACGACCGCCCTGTGCTCATCGGCGACCACGTGCGCCTGGAACCGCTCGGCCCGGAGCACGCCGAGGGCCTGCACGAGGCAGGCAAGGACCCCGAGATCTGGACGTGGCTCAGCACCCGCCAGCCGGCCACCGTCGACGAGACCCGCGAGTACATCGAGCGCAGCCTCGCCGACCCGGACCGCGTCGCGTGGGCCCAGATCGACCCGCGCACGGGCGAGGTCGCGGGCACGACGTCGTACTACGAGATCGACCCGCGCAACCGCGGCCTCTACATCGGCCACACGTGGATCGGCACGCGCTGGCAGCGCACCGCGCTCAACACCAACGCCAAGTTCCTGCTCCTCCGGCGCGCGTTCGAGGACCTCGACGCGCTCCGCGTCGGCTGGCACACCGACCTGCGCAACGAGCGCTCCCAACGCGCCATCGAACGCCTCGGCGCGACCCGCGAGGGCGTGCTCCGGGTGCACCGCGTCAGACCCGACGGCACCCTGCGCGACACCGTCGTGTACTCGATGACCGCCGAGGAGTGGCCCGCCCTGAAGGCCAGTCTGCGAACGTGACGGGAGTCACGCCGCGTGCCGCTGGTCGCAACCTACGTGTCGTTCGGCGGAATCGCGGTGGTCAGCGGGCCCGCACCGGGTTACACAGTTACCCACGCGTTTCGAACTCGGCCGAAATTGGTCTGAACCTTTTGGGTGCGCAGTGAGCTGAATCGCACTACGGTCAGTGCGCACCCCCACGGATTCAGGAGGTCCGCCCGCCATGACAGAGCCGCAAGCCGCCCTGGACAACCTGTTGACGGAGAACAGGGCGTTCCCGCCCAGCGACGACTTCGCCGCGCAGGCCAACGCCACCGCCGCGCTGTACGAGGAGGCGGACGCCGACCGCGAGGCGTTCTGGGCGAAGCAGGCCGAGCGGCTGTCCTGGGACACGAAGTGGGACCGGGTCCTCGACTGGTCGAACGCCCCGTTCGCCCGGTGGTTCGTCGGCGGCAAGCTCAACGTCGCCTACAACTGCGTCGACCGGCACGTCGAGTCCGGCCACGGCGACCAGGTCGCCATCCACTGGGAGGGCGAGCCCGGCGACAGCCGCGCCATCACCTACGCCGACCTGCAGCGCGAGGTCTCCAAGGCCGCGAACGCGCTCATCGAGCTGGGCGTCGGCGCGCAGGACCGGGTCGCCATCTACATGCCGATGGTCCCCGAGGCCATCTTCGCCATGCTCGCCTGCGCCCGCCTCGGCGCGATGCACAGCGTGGTGTTCGGCGGCTTCTCCGCCGAGGCGCTGCGCACCCGCATCGAGGACTCCCGGGCCAAGCTCGTGATCACCACCGACGGCCAGTACCGGCGCGGCAACCCGGCGCCCCTCAAGACCGCCGTGGACGAGGCCGTGGCCAACGCCGACAGCGTCGAGCACGTGCTCGTGGTCAAGCGCACCGACACCGACGTCGAGTGGACCGAGGGCCGCGACGTGTGGTGGCACGACCTGGTGGACCGCCAGTCCGACCGGCACACGCCGGAGGCGTTCGACTCCGAGCACCCGCTGTTCATCCTCTACACGTCGGGCACCACGGGCCGCCCCAAGGGCATCCTGCACACCTCCGGCGGTTACCTGACCCAGGTGTCGTACACGCACCACAACGTGTTCGACCTCAAGCCCGACACCGACGTCTACTGGTGCACCGCCGACATCGGCTGGGTCACCGGGCACAGCTACATCGTGTACGGGCCGCTGGCCAACCGGGTCACGCAGGTCGTCTACGAGGGCACGCCCAACACCCCGCACGAGGGCAGGCACTGGGAGATCGTGCAGAAGTACGGCGTGTCGATCTACTACACCGCGCCGACGCTGATCCGCACGTTCATGAAGTGGGGCGCGGACATCCCGGCCAAGTACGACCTCTCCAGCCTGCGCGTGCTGGGCAGCGTCGGCGAGCCGATCAACCCCGAGGCGTGGATCTGGTACCGGGAGACCATCGGCGCGGGCCGGACGCCGGTCGTGGACACCTGGTGGCAGACCGAGACCGGCGGGATCATGATCTCGCCGCTGCCCGGCGTGACGGCCGCCAAGCCGGGTTCGGCGCAGCGCCCGCTGCCCGGCATCGGCGCGAAGGTCGTGGACGACCAGGGCAACGAGGTGCCGCACGGCGGCGGCGGTTACCTGGTGCTCGACCAGCCGTGGCCGGGGATGCTGCGCGGCATCTGGGGCGACGACGAGCGCTACCGCGACACGTACTGGTCCCGGTTCGCCGAGCAGGGCTACTACTTCGCGGGCGACGGCGCGAAGTACGACGCCGACGGCGACATCTGGCTGCTGGGCCGGGTCGACGACGTGATGAACGTGTCCGGGCACCGCATCTCCACCACCGAGGTCGAGTCCGCGCTGGTCTCGCACCCGACGGTGGCCGAGGCCGCGGTCGTCGGCGCGTCCGACCCGACCACGGGCCAGGGCATCGTGGCGTTCGTGATCCTGCGCGGCGGGGTGGCCGAGGGCTCCGACGGCGCGGAGGCGATCAAGGCGCTGCGCGACCACGTGGCCAAGGAGATCGGCCCGATCGCGAAGCCGCGGCAGATCATGGTGGTGCCGGAGCTGCCGAAGACCCGCTCGGGCAAGATCATGCGCCGGCTGCTGCGCGACGTGGCGGAGAACCGGCAGGTCGGCGACGTGACCACGCTCGCTGACTCGTCCGTGATGGACCTCATCTCGAACGGCCTGAAGTCGGGCGCCTCCGAGGACTGAGCACGTCCGGAGGGGTCCGCCGGTTCGTCGGCGGACCCCTCCGGGGGTTAGGGTGGTCCCCGGTGAGCCGGGAAGCCTGGTCGGCACGACGATGGACCGTGCCCGACCACCCGGAGTTGACGTGAACCGCATCCGTCCCGCCGCCGCCGAGTTCGCCCGCTACCTGCGCACCGAGACCGTCGGCGGCACGGTCCTCCTGGTCGCCACCGTCGTCGCGCTGGTCTGGGCGAACTCGCCGCTGTCCGGCGCCTACACGGCGGTGCGCGACTTCCACGTCGGCCCGGAGTCGCTGCACCTGAGCCTCAGCGTCGGCGACTGGGCCAAGGACGGCCTGCTCGCCGTCTTCTTCTTCGTCGCCGGGCTGGAGCTGAAGCGCGAGCTGGTCATCGGCGAGCTGAACGACGTCAAGACCGCGATCCTGCCGGTGGTGGCCGCGGTCGGCGGCATGGTCGTGCCCGCGCTGATCGCGCTGGGCGTCGGCTGGGGCGAGCCGGGCGTCGAGCGGGCGTGGGCGATCCCCGTGGCCACGGACATCGCGTTCGCGCTCGGCGTGCTCGCGATCACCGCGTCGGGCCTGCCGAACAGCCTGCGGCTGTTCCTGCTCAGCCTGGCCGTGGTGGACGACCTGGGCGCGATCGTGCTCATCGCCGTGCTGTTCACCGCGTCGTTCGACCTCGTGGCGGCGGCCGCGGCGGTCGCGCTGCTGGCGCTGTACGCGTTCCTCCAGCACAAGCGGGTGACCACGCCGTGGCTGTACGTGCCGATCGCGGTCGGCACGTGGGTCGCGGTGCACGCGGCCGGCGTGCACGCCACCATCGCGGGCGTCGCGCTGGCCCTGCTGACCCGGGTCCGCAAGGACCGCTACGAGCACGAGGCGCCGGCGCTGCGCCTGGAGCACCGGTTGCAGCCGTGGTCGGCGGGTGTGGCCGTGCCGGTGTTCGCGCTGTTCGCGGCCGGCGTCCCGGTGAACGGCGAGGCGCTGGGCGCGTTGTTCACCGACCGGCTGGCGCTGGGCGTGATGCTCGGCCTGGTGGTGGGCAAGGTGGTCGGCATCGTGGGCGCGTCGGCGGTGGCGGTGCTGGTGAAGGCGGCGCGGTGGCCGAGCGGCGCGGGGCCGCGCGACATCGTCGCGGTGGCGGTGCTCGGCGGGGTCGGGTTCACCGTCAGCCTGCTCATCGCGGACCTCTCCCTGGACGGGCAGGCGGCCGAGCAGGCGAAAGCCGCCGTGCTGCTGGCGTCGTTGACGGCGTCGTCGCTCGCCGCGGTCCTGCTCGTGCGGCGCGGCCGGGCGCACCGGCGGGCCGACGACGACTCCTGATCGTGCGGAGATCAGCCGGTCGGGCGGCCGCCGCCGGGCGTGCATGGCACGATGAACCGGTGACCAGCGCTCGGGAGAACACCAACGGCAGCGGACTGCCACCCGTACCGTCGATCCCGTTGACCGCGGAGAGCGCGGCGAAGATCGCGGCAGAGACGTCCATCGGCGGCCTGGTGCGCGACGCCACGGCCCACCTGTCCACGTTGGTCAGGGCGGAGGTCGAGCTCGCCAAGTCCGAGGTGGCGGGCGAGATCAAGAAGGGCGTGAAGGGCAGCGTCTACTTCATCGTCGCGCTGACGGTGCTGCTGTTCAGCTCCTTCTTCTTTTTCTTCTTCGGCGCGGAGCTGCTGGACGTGTGGCTGCCCCGCTGGTCGGCGTTCCTGATCGTGTTCGGGTTGATGCTGGTCACCGCGGTGCTCTTCGCGTTGCTGGGCTACCGCAAGGTGAAGAGGCTGCGCGCGCCGCAGCGCACGATCGACTCGGCCAAGGGCACCGTCGCGGCCCTGCGGCACCGCGGCGAAGACCGCTGAACCGCGCCGTGCGGCTGCCACCGGACCCGTCGACCGCCCGGGTGCCCGGCCCGTGGGCGCACCGGGACGTGTCCGCGAACGGCATCCGGCTGCACGTCGCCGAGCTGGGCGAGGGCCCGCTCGTGCTGCTGCTGCACGGGTTCCCGGAGTTCTGGTGGACGTGGCGGCACCAGGTCGTCGCGTTCGCCGAGGCGGGCTACCGCGCGGTGGCCGTGGACCTGCGCGGCTACGGCGACTCCGACAAACCGCCGCGCGGCTACGACGGGTTCACGCTCGCCGGCGACGTCGCCGGCCTGGTGAAGGCGCTCGGCGAACCCCGCGCGCACCTCGTCGGGCACGCGTGGGGCGGCATGCTGGCGTGGACGGTCGCCGCCATGCACTCGCGGCTGGTCTACTCGGTCACGGCCGTGGCCGCGCCGCACCCCTTGGCGTTGCGCCGCGCGATCCGCCGGCGCCCGCGCGGCCAGGGCCGGGCGAGCGCGCACCTGTTCCGCTCGCAGCTCCCGCTGTACCCGGAGCGGTGGCTGACCCGGGACCGGGGCGCGGCGGTGGCCGGGATGCTGCACGCGTGGGGCGGTCCGAAGTGGAGGGTGTCGCCCGAGTTCGACGAGGTGGCGCGCCGCAACCGGGAGGCGTTCCTGGTGCCCGGCGTCGCGCACAGCTCCATGGAGTACCACCGGTGGGCCGTGCGGTCGCAGCTGCGCGGCGACGGCCGCCGGTTCGCCGAGGCGGTGGACCGCCGGCTGGACGTGCCGGTGCTCCAGCTGCACGGCGCGCTCGACCCGGTGATGCTGCCGTCCACCGCGGCCGACTCGGTCCCGTGGACGGGCGCGCGGTCGTCGTACCGGGTGCTGCCCGAGGTCGGCCACTTCCCGCACCAGGAAGCGCCGAACACCACGAGCCGGATGGTCACCGACTTCCTCGCGACGGTCTGACCGGCGACGGGGTTTCAGGAGGCGCAGGTCTGGGTCGAGACCCGGCGCACCATCGTGGGCGCCTTCGCCACTTCCTCCGCGACCTCCTCGGCGGTCAGCACGAAACCGGTCTCCTGGTCGTCCACGGCCGCGCCGAACACCACGCCCATCACCCGGCCCTGCGGGTCGACCAGCGGGCCGCCGGAGTTGCCGCTGCGCACCTTCGCCCGCACCGTGTACACGTCCCGCGTCACGGTCTGCGCGTCGTAGATGTCCGGCCCGCGCAGCATCCTGATCCGCTCCCGCACCCGCGCCTCGGACGCGGTGTACGGGCCGTCCAGCGGGTAGCCGAGCACGATCCCGTCCTCGCCGGGCTGGATGTCGTCGGTGCGGAACTCGAGCGGCGTCGCCTCCAGGTCCGGCACGGCCAGGATCGCGACGTCGGTCTGCGCGTCGTAGTGCACCACCGTGGCGTCGAACTCGCCGATGCCCACCTCGACGCTCACGTCGGTGGTGCCCGCGACCACGTGCGCGTTCGTCATGACCCGCTCCGGCGCGATGACGAAACCCGTGCCCTCCAACGCCCGCGAGCACGACGGCGCGCGTCCGCGCACCTTGAGCACGCTGGGCTCCAACCGCCGCACGATCGGGTCGGCGCTCAACGCCGGGTCCGGCGGGCCCACCTCCCGCATCGGCGTCCGGTCGAACGGGTCCATCGCGGCCGGGAAGCCCGACACGTCGAACAGCTTCCGCAGGTCGTCGGCGAGGGTGCGGGCGGCGGGCGGCATGACGTCGTCCACCGTGGACAGGATCACCGACTGGTTGAGCGTCTTCGCGAGCGACGGCAGGCCCGCGACCATGGTCAGCGGCAGCGCGATCATCCACGCCACCACGAACACCACCGCGCCCTGCACGATCGCGCCCAGCGCGTTGTCCACGCCGCGCAGCGGGCTGGAGTTGACCCGGGGCTTGATCGCGCGGCCCACGTACACGCCGAGCGTCTCGCCCAGCGCGACCAGCAGCACCACGATGCCGACCGCGAACACGACCTTGGTCACCACGTTGTCGAACCGGGCGACGACCAGCGGCGCGAGCTGCGTGCCGAGCACCAGGCCGACCAGCACGCCGAGGAACGCGGGCAGCGCCACGACCATGCCCTGCCGCGCGCCGGAGACCGCGGCGAAGGCGGCCAGCGCCAGCACGAGCAGGTCAACCCAGTTCACTCACACCTCCACCGCCGCCCGGGCCACGTCGAGATCGCGCACGTCCGCGGTGTCCCACGGCCGCTCCCACCCGCCCAGCGCGAGCAGCCCGTCGAGCAGGCCGGCGGTGAAACCCCACACCAGCATGCCCGGTGCGGAGAACGCGGGTCCCACGAAACCGGACGGGTGGCTCACCCGGAACCGGTTCGCCGGGTCCGCGAGGTGCGCGATCGGCACCCGGGCCACGGCGGCGGTCTCGGCCGGGTCGACCGGCGCGACCGGCGACGGCGCGTCCCAGTGCGCGAGGACCGGGGTCACGACGAACCGCGACACCGGCACGTACAGCCGGGGCAGCGTCGCCACCGGCCGCACGCCCTCGCGCAGCACGCCGGTCTCCTCGAACGCCTCGCGCAGCGCGGTGTCCACCGGGCCGTCGTCGGTGGGGTCGGCCGCGCCGCCGGGGAAGGCGACCTGGCCGGGGTGCGAGCCGAGCGTGTCGGCGCGGCGCAGCAGCAGCACGTCCGGGCCGTTCGGGCCCTCCCCGAACAGCATCAGCACGGCGGCGGGCCGCCCCGAGCCGTCCGGCGGGGGCGTGAGGCGGGTGAAGGCGCGGGCGTCGATGTCGGCGGTGGCCTTCACCAGGCCGCGCATCCACTCCGGGACGTCGTCCGGGTCCACCAGGGCGGTCATCCGACCACCTCGCGCACCTGCTCCACCGACGTGAACACCACGGGCTCGTCCACCAGGTCCAGCGAGCCGTCCGCGCGGGCCACGTAGGTCACCGGCAGCCTGCGCGGCACGCGCAGCGCCTGGCGCACCGCGTCGGGCGGGTCCGCCACCGCCGGCAGCCGCACGCCGAGCTTCGCCAGCAGCTCCAACCCGTCGGCCTCCTTGCTCTCCACGAGCACCGCGACCACCGGGACCGCGCCGGGCTCCCGCGCGTAGGCGTCCAGCACCTTCAGCTCCTCCTGGCACGGCAGGCACCAGGTGGCCCAGAAGTTCACCACGGCCCGGCCCGGCACGGTGGCCGCCACGTCGACCGGCCGGCCGTCGCCCAGGCACGTGACCACGACGCCGCGCAGCGGCTCCGGCCCCGGCGCGTCCGGCGACCCCTGCGGGCACGGCGGGAGCGCCGCCCGGGCGCGCACGTCGTCGAGGTCCGCGGTCGGCCGCGTGCGGGTCGGGATCGCGGCCTGCTCGGCCGGCCCGGGCGAGCGGGGCCACAGCGCGACCACGCCCGCCACCGCCAGCACCAGGGCGACGACGGACCAGCGCGCGGCGGTGCTCACGCCGGCCTCTCCCCCGCCCGGACCCGCTCCGCCAGCTCGATCAACCGCGGCGCCTCCTCGCCCTTCACGAGCTTCCGCGCCTTCTCCGGGTCGACCTGGCCGATGCCGTAGGACGGGCACTGCGGCGCGAGCAGGCAGGCGCCGCAGGCGGGCGTGCGGGCGTGGCACACGCGGCGGCCGTGGAAGATCGTGCGGTGCGAGAGCAGGGTCCACTCCTTGCGCTCCACCAGCGCGCCGACGGCGTGCTCGACCTTCACCGGGTCCTCTTCGGACGTCCAGCCCCAGCGGCGGACGAGCCGGCCGAAGTGCGTGTCCACCGTGATCCCCGGCACACCGAACGCGTCGCCCAGCACGACGTTCGCGGTCTTGCGGCCGACGCCGGGCAGCGTCACCAGGTCCTCCAGCCGGCCGGGCACCTCGCCGCCGAACCGCTCGACCAGCGCCGCGCCCAGGCCCATCAGCGACGTGGCCTTGTTGCGGTAGAAGCCGGTCGACTTGATCAGCTCCTCCAGCTCGGCCCGGTCGGCGGAGGCGTAGTCGGCGGCCGTGCGGTAGCGCCGGAACAGCGCGGGCGTGACCAGGTTCACCCGCACGTCCGTCGTCTGCGCGGAGAGCACCACGGCGACGAGGAGTTCCAGCGGGGTGGTGAAGTCCAGCTCGCAGTGCGCGTCCGGGTAACCCTCGCCCAGGATCCGCACCATGCGTCGTGCCCGGCGGACCAGCCCCAACCGCGTCTCCGGCTGCTTCACCGCGCTCTTCGCCATGCGACGAGGTTACTGGCCGCCGCCACGCCGGCGGCGGCTCGGTCGGCCGAGCCCCGTCACCCGGAAGTCCCACCCCGCGGGTGACGGGCTTCCCGGGCGGCGACCGGTTTGAAGGGCGACGATCGGGGGCAAGCAACCACGGGCCGACCGCACACGTCTTCTCGACGGACCTCGAACCGACACGCCGGAGTGACCCCCCTTGACCGCGCGCCGAACCGGATGCGCAAGGATCGGAGCCATCATGACTGCCTGGTTCGTCATCGCCGTTCCGATCGTGATCATGTTCTTCGCGCTCTTCATGGAGCGCGTGGAAGCTCGTCTGCGGCACGTCGCCGTGCAGGAGGACGAGGTCGAGGAGTTCCTGGAGTCGGCCCGCCCCGACGAGGTCAGGGCGCTCTACGGGCACGGCATCGGCCGCGCGCTGGAACTGTTCCGGCTGCGCCGGCTGGGCGGTCGTGCCAGGAACCTGCGCCAGCGGCGTACCCGCCGCTAAGCGGGGAAAGGACCGGCGAGGCCCACGGGGTCAACCCCCGCGGGCCTTATCGGGCTGTCCGGGCTGGTGGGGCGGCGCGCCGAAAGGCGATCCCCACCACAGCCCTTAGACTGCACTCAGTGATCGGCGGCAGGCGCTGATCCGCCAGAAGGCGGAACGCGCTCAACCATGCCGCCGCGTCTCGACAGGAGGGACGAGGTGGACGAGACCCTGGCCCGCGCGGGCATCTTCCAGGGGGTTGAACAGGCCGCGGCGGAGGCGCTGGCGCAGACGCTCGAGTCAGTCGAGTTCCCGCGTGGCCACGTGATCTTCGCGGAGGGCGAGCCGGGCGACCGGCTCTACATCATCCAGTCCGGCAAGGTGAAGATCGGCCGCAAGTCGCCGGACGGCCGGGAGAACCTGTTGGGGATCTTCGGTCCGTCGGACATGTTCGGCGAGCTGTCGATCTTCGACCCCGGTCCGCGCACGTCCACCGCCACCACGGTGACCGAAGTGCGCGCGGTCAGCATGGACCGCCCCGCGCTGCGGCAGTGGATCACCAACCGGCCGGAGATCGCCGAGCAGCTGCTGCGGGCGCTGGCCCGCAGGCTGCGCCGGACGAACTCGATGCTGGCCGACCTGATCTTCACCGACGTGCCCGGCCGCGTGGCCAAGGCGCTGCTGCAGCTCGCGCAGCGCTTCGGCAGCCAGGAGGCCGGTCTGCTGCGGGTCACGCACGACCTGACGCAGGAGGAGATCGCCCAGTTCGTGGGCGCCTCGCGCGAGACGGTGAACAAGGCCCTGGCCGACTTCGCCCACCGCGGCTGGCTGCGACTGGAGGGCAAGAGCGTGCTGATCCTCGACCCGGAGCGCCTGGCCCGCCGCGCCCGGTGACGAGGAGGTCGACGCGCGGCGTCGTCGCCGGACGACGTGGCCGCGCGGTGTCGACGGACAACAAGACCGGGCGCCGCCCCCGACGCGGCGCACCGGTCTTGTTGGCGCACGGCCCATCCCCCGACAGACCGCGCTCTTCCCACACCTCCGGCGCTCGCAGGCCCCGACCCTCGTAGCGCCGGAAGGAGGCTTGGTTACCCGCGGCGACGTGAGTCGAAACGGGTGGTGGTGGCTGCTTCCACGATCGCACGGCCCCCACCCCGCAACTCAAGCCCGTTCACCCTCAAGGACCCTCTGTTCAGCGGTTTCCCCAGGTGGTTTCACCCGGTCATCCCATTGTTGTAATCGAACTGCAACCCATTCCCGGCCAATGGACCGCCCACGGGCCGGGGAGGCGGTGACGGATCGCACCGGCAAATGACTGGTACGGGCGTACCAGTGTGGTCATACTGGTACGCATGTCCCAGTCTGCCCGCCTCTCCGACTACCGCACCGCCCTGACCACCCCCGGCATGCGCGGCCCCGTCGTCGCGTCCCTGCTCGCCCGCCTGCCGATCGCCATGATCGGCCTGTCGCTGCTGCTGTACGTGCAGCGGGAGACCGGGTCGTTCGCCGCGGCGGGCCTGGTGTCGGCGGCGTCGCTGGTGGGCGTCGCGGTCGGGTCGATCGTGCAGGGCAGGCTGATGGACCGGCTCGGGCCGACCCGCCCGCTGCTCGGCGCGGTGGCGTTGTTCGCGGGCTTCGTGGCGCTGGCGATCGGCGCGGTCGAGGCGGGCGCGGCGCTGGCCGTGCTCGCGCCGCTCGCCTTCCTGGTCGGGCTCACCGAGCCGATGGTGGGCTCCGCGTCCCGCGCGCTGTGGTCGCACGTGCTGCCCCCGGGGTCCGCGCGGCTGGCCGGGTACGCGTACGAGGCCATCAGCATGGAGGTCTTCTTCATCCTCGGCCCCGGCCTCGCCGGGCTGCTCGTCACGGCGCCGTGGGCGGGCACCGGCGTGGTGCTCGGCGCGGTGTCGATGGTGCTCGGCGCGGTGTGGTTCGCGGTGAACCCGACGGTGCGCGGCGTCCGGCCCGCGGCGACGGGCCGCAACCTGCTCGGCGCGTTGGCGTCGCCCGGCATGCGCACGGTCGCGTTGGCGGCGCTGGGCTTCGGCGTGACGATCGGGTTCATCGAGGTGGCGGTGCCCGCCGCGGCGGAGCGCGCCGGCCACGTCGGCGTGGGCGGCCTGCTGCTGAGCCTGTGGTCGGTCAGCTCGGTGCTGTTCGGCGTCCTGTACGCGATGAAGCCGTTCCCGCGCGCGATGCACCTGCGGCTGCCCGTGCTGCTGGGCGGGTTCGCGGTGCTGTCCCTGCTGCTCGCCGTGCCGACCGGGTTGATCGGCCTGGGCGCGGCGCTGTTCGTGGTCGGCACCCTGATCACGCCGCAGGCCACCACCCACTCGGCCGCGATCGAGCAGGTCGCGCCCGCCGGGACGGCCACCGAGGCGTTCGGCTGGGTGGTCACGGCGGTGACGGTCGGGTTGGCGATCGGCCAGTCGGTGAGCGGTCAACTGGTGGAGTCCCACGGCACGGGCGCGGCGTTCGTCGCGGCGGCGGCGTCGGGCTTCCTGATCGCGGTGCTGGTGTGGGCGTTCCGCGGCACCGTGGCCGCCGGCGTGCCCGCCTCGCCGGCCCTGGCCGCGGCGCGCTGAATTGTCGGTGGTCGGGTCTAGCGTCCGCGCCATGGACCTGACCGCCACCACCGCCGACCTCGCCGCCGCCGCGGCCGACGTCGCCCGCCTCCTGCCCACCCGCGTGTACGACCCCGTGCTGGCGGGCCTGGTGCTGCGCGCCGACGCCGGCGGCGTCGAACTGGCGGGCAGCGACCGCGAGCACGCGGTGCGGCTGACCCGTGCGGCGACCGTGCACGCGGACGGCGCCGTCGTCGTGCCCGCGAAACCGCTCGCCGACACCCTGCGCGGCCTGGAGGACCACCAGGTGCGCCTCGTCGTGGAGGGCTCCCGGCTGGCCGTGCGCACGTCGAGGGCCCGCTTCGCCCTGCCGCTGCTGGACCTCGCGTCCCACCCGGGCATCCCCCCGCTGCCGCCCGCCGTGGGCGTGATCGCCGCGCGGGCGCTGGTGGCGGCGCTGGTGCCGGTGTCGAGCGCCGCGTCGAAGGACGACGCGCTGCCGATGTTCACCGGGGTGCGGATGCACGGCGCGGGCGGGCGGCTGGAGCTGATCGCCACGGACCGGTACCGGATGGCGTTCGCTTCGATACCGTGGGGGCCGACAGGCGGGCTGGACGTGCTCGCGCCGGCGGCGGTGCTGGCCGAGGCGTCGAGGCAGCCGGACCGCGACGCGGACGTGACGGTGCACGCCGACGCCGACCGCATCGCCCTGTCGTGGGCGGGTGGCAGCGTGAGCACCGCGCTGCTGGCCGCCCCGTTCCCGGATGATCGAGTGCGGAAGTTGTTGGAGGCGGTCATCGACAGCACGGTGTTGGTGGAGGCCGATGTGCTGGCCGGCGCGGTGCGGCGGGCGGTCCCCTACTCCGGGCCGCACGGTTCGGTGACGTTGCAGGTGGACGACGGCGAGCTGCGGGTGCGGGGCAGTGATCCGCAGAGCGGCGAGTCGGAGGAGTCGGTCAAGGCCACGATCGACGGCAACCGCGTGACGAAGACCTTCCAGGCCCGGTACCTGGCCGATGCGCTGCGCGCGTTCAGCGGGCGGCGGGTGGAGCTGCGGATCCAGGACGGTCTGCGTTCGACGGTGCTGACGTCGCAGGCCGGGGACGACGGCGTGGAGCTGACGTACCTGGTCGTGCCGCTGCGCACCGTCTCCTGACGGCCCGGGGCACGCGTCTCCTGGCCTCCCGGGCCGGACACGATGGGGTGAACCTGGCCGGAAAGTGTACGGAAACACCGTTACCGCACCTCGGTTAAAACGAGGACCGAGCGCCCGACAACCACGCCCCCTGCGCCGGCCGAGCAGGACGCGGCCCGGCGTCCGAGCAAGCCACGTGGCGAGCCCGGCCGGAACGAGAGCCGGCCGGTCCGGGACGCATCGAGCCGAAGCGGATGCGGCCGGGTCGGGACGGATCGGCGGAACGGGAGGGAGGGGTTCGGGCCTGGCCGAACCGGCAGGGACGGGGCGATCGGGCCGAGTCGGAACGAGCCGGAGTGGGCGGGTGGTTGGTTGGCGAGCGGGGCTTGGCGGGTCGCGCGGTCCGCGGAAGCCGGATGGACGGACGGACCGGATCGACGGACGGACCGGCCGGCCCGGTCTACCCCGCGTCGCCGCCGCCGCCCCAGACCCACATCGCTTCCAGCACCCCGCGCAGCGCCTCGCCGCGCGGGGTCAGGGAGTAGCGCACCCGGCTGGGCCACCCCGGCTCCCGCGCCCGCACCACCACGCCGCTCGCCACGAGCTGCATGAGCCGGTCGGCCAGCACCTTGTCCGACAGCGCGGGCAGAGCGGCCGCCAGGTCGCCGAAACTCCGCTCGCCCGCGAGCAGCTCGCGGACGATCAGCGTCGTCCACCGCCCGCGCAGCGCGTGCAACGTGACCTCGACCGGGCAGTCGGGCACCGGGTGGTCGACCTCGCCGTGCGGGTCGCCGGCCCAGGCACTCACCGTTTGGTTGGTCACGCGCCGCCCTCCTAACGTCCCGCACATGATCGCGCGTACCCCCGAGGAGCTGCCCCGCTGTTCGCCGCAGCCTTCACCGCGGGTGACCCCAGTGCCCTGTACGAGCCCGGTGCCCAGCCCGCCGAACTCGCCGGGCACCTCGCGCTCGGCCGGCCGATGACGGTCGAGGTCCGGAAGGTGATCACGCGGGGTGACTTGGCGTTGTTGATCGTCGACTGGCGGATCGGGGACGAGGCCGGCACGGCGACCGATGTCGCGCGGCGGGGTGCGGACGGTGGTTGGCGGTATGCGATCGACAACCCGGGTGGGGTTGGGCGGTAGCGGTGGGGCGAGGGGCGGCGGTGGGCGACGGGCAGGCGGTGGGTGACGGGCGGGTGGTGGGCGGGGTCCTGGGCGGGGCGTGACAGGGTGGGGGACGGTGAGCGGTGGGCGGCCCGCCGTTGGGTGTCACACGGCAGGGGGTGTGGGTGTCACCCGGTTGGGGTTTCGCGCAGGTACTCCAGCTGCGCCCGCACGGACCACTCCGCAGCCGGCCACAGCGCACGGTCCACGTCGGCGTACACCAGTTCGACCACCTGACGCGCGGTCGGGTCGCCGCCCAGGTCCGCCACCGCCGTCCTGACCTGCGCCAACCGCTGCTCCCGGTGCACCAGGTACCCGCCGGCAGCCGCCACGACGTCCGGTAGCTCCGGACCGTGGCCGGGTAGCCCGATCGTGCCCGCCGGCAGCGTGGTCAGCAGCCGCAACGATTGCAGGTAGTCACCGAGTCGCCCGTCCGGATGTGCCACCACGGTCGTCCCCCGACCCAGCACCGTGTCCCCGGTCAGCACCGCGTCGTCCAACTGGAAGCACACCGAGTCGGCCGTGTGCCCCGGCGTCGGCAGCACCCGGATCGACAGGCCGGCCGCCTCGATCACGTCGCCTTCCGCCAGCCCCTGCCCGCCGAGCCGGAACGCCGGGTCCACCGAGCGCACCGGCGCGTCCACCTGTCGCCCGAACGAACGTGCCCCTTCCGAATGGTCGGCGTGACCGTGGGTGAGGAGCACGACCTCCACCGGGGCCTGCTCCGCGATCCGCCCGAGGTGCGCCGGGTCAGCCGGCCCCGGATCGACCACCACGCAGGAGGCGGACCCGGGCGCGCGCAGCACCCAGGTGTTCGTCCCCTCCAACGTCATCAAGCCGGGGTTCTCGGCCAGCAGCACCGACGCCGTGGGCGTCACCGGCCGCAACACCCCGTAGGCCACCGCGCTCACGGCAGGACCACCCGCACCACGTCACCCTCCCGCACCAACTTGGGGATCACCTTCGACACGTCCCGGGTCGCCGCCAGCACCGCCGACACCGACCCGAGTTCGTCCATCTCCGCCAACGTCACCCAGGTGGGCGGCATCAGCGACCGCCGCCCGTCCTTCCAGTCGCGCAGCGCATCGCCCGGCCGTTGCCAGGCCGCGTCCGAGGCTTCCGTGGTCACCCCGTCGGCGACCTGCCCGGACGGCAGCACGGCCACGAAGAAGTACGTGTCGTACCGCCGGGGCTCCTCCTCGGGCGTCAGCCAGTTCGCCCACGGGCGCAGCAGGTCGGCCCGCAGCACGAGCCCTTCGGCGGCCAGGAACTGGGCCAGCGACAGCTCCCGCGCCACCAGCGCCGCGCGCGCCGAGGCGAACGCCGCCGTGTCGGCCACGACGGACGTCGGGGACGGCCCGGCCAGCAGCACGCCGGACTCCTCGAACGTCTCCCGCACCGCCGCGCACACCAACGCCGTGGCCAGTTCGACGGAGCACCCGAACCGGGTGGCCCACCAGGAGGGCGGCGGCCCGCTCCACGCGACGGACGTGTCCGCGTCACGCGGGTCGACGCCGCCGCCGGGGAACACGGTCATCCCGCCCGCGAAGGCCATGCCGGCGACCCGGCGCAGCAGGAACGCCTCGATCCCGGCAGCGCCGTCGCGGACCAGGACGACGGTGGCCGCGTCACGGGGTCGGACCGGCGGTCCGGTGAAGTCCTCGGGCGCCATGTCGGCCGGCAGCACCAGGTCGTGGGGGAGTTCGCGCACGACCCGAGCGTACGAGGATCATCCGTCTGTGGACACCACGCGCAAGGGCTGCCTGGTCAACGTCGCGCTGTTCGTCGTGGGCGCGATCGTGGGCACGGGCCTGACGGCGACGGCCGCCGTCCTCCTCTTCCTCCCCGGCAGCACCGTGACGAGCACGGACGAGGGTTCGCCGAACGTCTACGTGAAGGAGCGGTCGCGCCTGGTCGGTGGCACGGACCACGAGGTGTGGCTGGGCGCGTCGCCGGATCACGGGCACGTCGTGCCGATCCCGGACGGGTGGGACGACACGCCGGAGGTGGTGCGGGGTCCGGACGGCGTGGAGCTGCGGTTCGACCACGGCGGCCGGATCTTCGTGCCGCGCTCGACTTACGTAGGCGGCCGATGAAAGGCAGGATGGGCCGGGTGGACGAACAGCTGCGCGTAGGACTCGTCGGTGCCGGCCCGTGGGCGACCTCGGTGCACGCGCCGGGTATCGCCGACCACCCGGGCACGCGTCTGGCGGCGGTGTGGGCCCGTCGGGAGGACGCCGCGGCGGAGGTGGCCGCGGCTCACGGCGCGGCCGTCGCCCGGACGCCGGAGGAGTTGTTGGCGCAGGTGGACGCGGTCGCGTTCGCCGTGCCGCCCGAGGTGCAGGCGGGGATCGCGGTCGAGGCGGCCCGGTCGGGCAAGCACGTGATCCTGGAGAAGCCGATCGCGGGGAGCCTGGCGGACGCCGAGCGGCTGGCCCGTGCGGTGGCGGACGGCGGGGTCGCTTCGCTGGTGGTGCTGACCAAGAGGTTCGCCCCGGAGACGCAGGAGCAGTTGGCGCAGTTGCGGGAGGCGGGCGGCTGGGTGGGCGGGAGCGCGCGGTGGTTGAACGGCGCGTTGCTGGGTGGTCCGTACTCGCGGTCGCCGTGGCGGCACGAGCGGGGTCCGTTGGACGACGTGGGTCCGCACGCGTTCGACCTGCTGGACGCGACGCTGGGCACGATCACCGACGTGATCGCCGCGAACCGGTCGGAGCACGGTGTGTGGCAGGTCGTGTTCCGGCACGAGGGGGGTGCGACGAGCGTGGCGACGATGACCATGTCGTTGCCGTTGAACCCGGGCATCGCCGAGGTGGTGGTGTACGGGGAGCACGGTCACCGGGTGTTGGCCGATCGGGGCACGACGGCGCGGCAGTGCTTCACGAACCTGTTGGACGACTTCGTGGCCATGGTGGACAGCGGCACGCCGGAGCACCCGCTGGACGTGCGGCGTGGTCTGCACCTGCAGCGGGTCATCGACCTGGCGCGGCGGAAGGCGGAGGCTTAGGTCGCGCGGTGTGGCCCGGCCCCTCGTGAGGGGCCGGGCCTGCCGGTTCAGCCGGGGTACTTGCCGTTGCTCGGCTTGGGCATCCCGTTGACGTATTCCGGGCCGCCGGGCCAGGACTGCTGCTCGCGCTGCGCCAGTTCTTCGTGCAGCTGTTGCAGCAGTGCCCGTTCGCGGTCGCTGAGCTTCGCGTCCACGGTGGGCGGGAGGTGGACGGCCGCGGGCGGCTGCCCGTCGGCCAGCGCGGCCTGGAGCGCGGCGAGGTCGTCGGGGCCGAGTTCGGTGGTGACCTCGGCCCGCGACAGCGGGTGGTCGTCCGGGAACGCGAACACCGGGGCCGGCGGCCGGTCGGCCGCCGGGGGCTCGGCGACCGGCTCCTGGTGGGCGTCGTCGGCGCGCGTGTCCTCGGCGGGCGCCTCCGCCCGCACGTCGTCGGTCACGTGCACGTCGTCCGCCACGCGCGCCTCGTCGGCCGGTCGCGGCTCGTCCTCGACGACGTCCGCCACCGGTTCGAGCACGGGGAGCCGCTTGACCGGCTTCGGCGGGAACGGCTGGGCGCCTTCGTAGGACTCGACGCGGGACCGACGTGACTTGGAGCCGTTCTGGGGTTCGACAGGCACCGGTTCCGGCTCGACCACCGGTGCCTGGCCCCGCGACTCACCGTCGAACCACGTGGCCGGGTCCGGTATCTGCGGGCGGTCGGTGGTGCCGGCGGTGAAGAACACCTCGCGCGCCGTGGTCACGGCGGCCGCGTGGTACTCGCCGAGCTGGGTGCCGACGGTCAGCACCTCGACCGACGCCCGGATGCCGGCTTTGCGCAGCACGGTGTCGACCCGGTAGGCGGTGGCGGGCGCGAAGCCGGCCGGGCCGATGTCCACCAGGACGACGCGCTGCGGCAGGGGCCCGGGGGTGGCGCCCGCCGGGCTGGACCGCCAGGTGGCGCGCACGCCGCGCACGTCGGGCAGCACCGACAGGGTCTTGCCGAGCACTTCGCCGAGGCCGTCGGCCGGGTCGTTGTCGACGCTGAACCGGTGCCGCGCGGACGGCACCCGCTCGACCGCGAAGAGGCGGTCGGCGAGGGTGCGGTCGGAGCGGACCTCGCCGAGCAGCCAGCCGATCTCGTGGCGCTCGTCGGAGGACACCGGGATGCGGCCGGCGAGCAGGCAGCCGACGACCAGTTCCACGGCTCTGTCCAGCTCGGCCACCGCGAGCAACTCCCGAGCCTGGGTCAGCGCGTCGTCGTCGACGCGTCCGGCCAGCGCCAACAGGAGGTCGTGTAAACGGACGGGGAGTCCCACACCGTCGTTCGTCACGCCTGTTCTCCTTCCGGCCCGCGCGGGAGCGGCGAGCTCTACACGGGCACCAGGTGCCCGTCGGCGTCGGCGCCGGCGCACACCAGCTCCGAGGCCGCCAACGCCGCCCTGTGGTAGGGCGGCAGGTCCAGTCCGGCGGGCAGGACCTCCACGCAGGGGTCGTGCTCGCCGAGCGCCCGCAGCACGCGCTGGAGTTCACCGGTCAACCGGGCGGCGCCGGTCGTGGCGGTGACCAGGATGAGCCTCCTGGGTTCGCCCCCGCCCAGCCGCCACGAGGACCGGACTTCGCCGACCCCGGGGCGGCCCCGCAGGGTCGCTCCGAGCACCACGGTCGCGGAATCACCCATCGACACCCGATCGGGTGATTCCGGGGAGAAGGTGTAGCCGGATTCGGGGAGTTCGTCCAGCCCTTTGACAGAACTGATGGTCGCCCGGTCGGCCCCGTGCGGCACGAGGGCGTCCGCGAGCAGTCGCTGTTCGTGGTCGGTCAGCCCGATCCGGTCGTGCAGCAGCGTGCGCGGGAGGGCGCGGGCGAGCACCGCGACGGCGTCCGTGCCCGCCCAGTCGCGGAACCGCCACAGGAGGTCGTCCGGGAGCCGCCCGGCGAGCCTCAGCAGCAGCTCGTGGCACGTGTCGGACATCTCACTCCCCGATCTCGACGATCAGCTCCACCTCGACCGGCGCGCCCAGCGGCAGCTCGGCGACGCCCACCGCGGCCCGCGCGTGCCGGCCGGCTTCGCCGAACACCTCGCCGAGCAGCTCGGACGCGCCGTTGACCACGGCGGGGTGGCCGGTGAAGCCGTCGGCGGAGGCGACGAACCCGACGACCTTGACGACGCGCACGACCGAGTCGAGGCCGACGAGCGCGTCCACGGCGGCCAGGGCGTTGAGCGCGCACGTGCGGGCGTGCCCCTTGGCCTCCTCGGGGCTGACGTCGCCGCCGACCTTGCCGGTGGCCGCGAGCGCGCCGCGGACGAACGGCAGCTGGCCGGACGTGAAGACCAGGTTGCCGGTGCGGACCGCGGGCACGTACGCCGCGACGGGCGCCGCGACCTCGGGCAGCTCGACGCCCAGTTCGGCCAGGCGCGCCGTCCAGCTCATGCCTTGGGCCGCTTCAGGTAGGCGACGTGCTGCTCACCGCTCGGGTTCGGCAGGACGGTGACCAGCTCCCAGCCGTCCGCGCCCCACTGGTCCAGGATCGCCTTGGTGGCGTGGATCAAGAGCGGGACGGTCGCGTACTCCCACTTCTGCATGGGGCGCAGCCTAGCGGGAGGTCGGTCGCGGCGACCCCGGCGAGTACCCCCGATCGTGTCGCGGCGGGCCGGCGGGCCGGTCGGGGTCACGGGTCAAAGCGTGACGTGACTGCGCGATCACCCGGCGCTAGCGTTGATCACGTGGAAACGTGGCGGATCGTCGCCACCGGCGCGTTCCTGCTGGGCGGGCTGGTGATGATCCTCGTCGGGATGGCGCAGGCGCGCGACCGCAAGGGCGCGCGGAAGGACGACGTGCGGCGCGCCCTGCTGGTCGGGGCGGTGATCGTGGCGGTCGTCGCGGTGCTCATCGCGTACGTGCTGCCGTCGGTCGTGGCGTGGGGCGTGGTCGGGGCGACCGCCATCGCGGTGGTGTTCGTCACGATGATGGACTGACCGTGGGCGCGGGGGGCGTGACGGGCGGCGTGGCCAGCGGTTCTCAGGGCGGCGCGCATAGGCTGATCTGGTGAACGGCTGGACCGACGTACTCACCCGGGCGCGGCTGCACGTGGTGACGGGCAAGGGCGGGACCGGCAAGACCACGGTCGCCGCGGCGCTCGCGCTGGCGCTGGCCACCGGCGGTCGGCGCGTGCTGCTGGTGGAGGTCGAGAACCGGCAGGGCATCGCGCAGCTGTTCGACCGCCCGCCGCTGCCGTACTCGGAGGAGCGGATCGCGTCCGCGCCCGGCGGCGGGGAGGTGCGCGCGCTGGCGGTGGACCCCGAGGCGGCGCTGCTGGAGTACCTGGACATGTTCTACAACCTCGGGTTCGCCGGCCGGACGTTGAAGAAGATGGGCGCGATCGAGTTCGCCACGACCCTCGCGCCGGGCCTGCGGGACGTGCTGCTCACCGGCAAGGTCAAGGAGTGCGTGCGCCGGGCGGGCAGGACGGGCCGGCACGAGTACGACGCCGTGGTGCTCGACGCGCCGCCGACCGGGCGGGTGGTCCGGTTCCTGGACGTCACCCGGGCCATGGCGGACCTCGCCAAGGTGGGGCCGATCAGGGGCCAGAGCGAGGGCGTGGTGAACCTGCTGCACTCCGGCGACACGGTGGTGCACCTGGTGGCGCTGCTGGAGGAGATGCCGGTGCGCGAGACGTTGGACGCGGTGGCCGAGCTGGACGCCGCCGACCTGCGGCCGGGCGCGGTGTTCGTGAACCGGGTCAGCCCGCCGCGGCTGCCCGCGCGGTCGGTCCCGGCGGCGGCGGAGGGCCGGATCGACGCCGGCCGGGTCCGCGCCGGGCTGGAGGCCGCCGGCCTGGACGTGGACGAGGACCTGCTCGACGGGCTGGTCGAGCAGGCCGTGGAGCACGCGGTGCGCATCCGGATGGAGGAACGCGCGAAGGACAAGCTCGCCGAGGCGGACCTGCCGACGCTGGAGCTGCCGGAGCTGACCGACGGGGTGGACCCGGCCGGGCTCTACGAGCTGGCCGAGGTGCTGGTCGGGCGGGGTGTGCGGTGAACCGGCTGGACGTGGACGCGCTGCTGGACGACCCGGGGACGCGGGTGCTGGTGTGCTGCGGGTCGGGCGGCGTCGGCAAGACGACCACGGCGGCGGCGCTGGCCGTGCGGGCCGCCGGGCGCGGCCGGCGGGCCGTCGTGCTGACCATCGACCCGGCGCGGCGGCTCGCGCAGTCGCTGGGCCTCGGCGAGCTGGACAACCACCCGCGGCGCGTGCACGCGGAGGGCCTGGACAAGGGCGAGCTGCACGCGATGATGCTGGACATGCGCCGCACGTTCGACGACATGGTGTGGCAGCACGCCGGTCGGGAACGGGCCGAGCAGATCCTCGCGAACCCCTTCTACCAGACGATCTCCACGTCGTTCTCCGGCACGCAGGAGTACATGGCGATGGAGAAGCTGGGCCAGTTGGTGGAACGCGACGAGTGGGACCTGATCGTCGTGGACACGCCGCCGAGCCGGTCGGCGCTGGACTTCCTGGACGCGCCGCAGCGGTTGTCGACGGTGCTGGACGGCAAGCTGATCCGGATGCTGTCGGCGCCCGCCCGGGCGGGCGGGCGCGGCATCCGCAAGATCGTGGGCGCGGGCTTCGGCCTGTTCACCAAGGCCGTGTCCACGATCGTCGGCGGCCAACTCCTGCACGACGCGTCGACCTTCGTGCAGGCGTTCGACAGCATGTTCGGCGGCTTCCGGCAACGCGCCCAGGCCACCTACGAGCTGCTGCGATCACCCGGAACCGGTTTTCTGGTGGTCGCGGCGGCCGAACCGGACGCGTTGCGCGAGGCCAGCTACTTCGTGGAGCGGTTGAGCGCGGAGCGGATGCCGTTGACCGGTCTGGTGGCGAACCGGACGCACCCGGTGCTGGCCCCCTTGCCCGCACCCGGCGCGTTGGCGGCGGCGGACCGGCTCGAGCGCACTGGGGACGCGCCGCTGGCCGCCGCGGTGTTGCGGGTGCACGCGGATCGCGTGGCCGTCGCCGATCGGGAGAAGCGACTGCTCGCGCGGTTCACCCGTGCGCACCCCGGTGTTCCGCTGGTCGGAGTACCCGCCCTGCCCACCGACGTGCACGACCTGGAGGGCCTGCACGAGATCGGCCGGCGTCTGGCGGGCGAGTAGGGAAGGGGCCGCTACCCGACCTTGGACTCCTCGTGGTGCTCCTGACGTGCGGTGTCGAGCAGTTCGTGCCAGGAGGCGACGTCCGGGCGGCGCCGCAGCAGCGCCCGCCGTTCGCGCTCCGTCATGCCGCCCCACACACCGAACTCGATCCGGTTGTCCAGGGCCTCGGCAAGGCACTCGGTGCGCACCGGGCACCCCAGGCACACCACCTTGGCCTTGCGCTGCTCCGCGCCCCGGACGAAGAGCTGGTCCGGCTCCTCATCACGGCACGCGGCCTTGATCCGCCAATCCCCCTGCTGCATATCTCCCCCACCTCAGTTCACACAGTGTCCAGACTTCCTAAATCCGCCACACCCCTGCCGCGGATGCCGTAGGCTCACCAACGAGTGGGCGTGCCGTGGGCTGCTGTCTTGGACAGTGACGGACTGTAGAGCCTTCCGGTTCCACCTCCAACCCTGGGTTGCCCACCTGTTACCTGTCTTGAGTACGAGTACTCATCCTGAGTAATCAACTGTGCGCGATCTCGATCAGCTCTTCTGGTGCCGCGTACGCTGACCTGCATGCGAGCCCGGAACGGCGTGCTGAAACTGCTCGGCCTGTGCGTGCTGGCCGGGGTGCTGCTGGCGGGCATGCTGTTCCCGGTCGTGGGCTCGCTCGGCGTGGTGTCGAACGAGGCCAGCGACACGGTCGACAGCATCTCGGCCGACCTCGTGACCACCGACCCGCCGCTGATCTCCACGATCACGGACAAGGACGGCGCGCCCATCGCCTACCTGTACGACCAGTACCGGGTGCTCGTCCCGCCCGAGAAGATCTCGCCCACGATGAAGGCGGCGCTGGTCTCGATCGAGGACCGCCGGTTCTACGAGCACCAGGGCGTGGACTGGCGGGGCACGATCCGGGCCGGGTTGACCAACCAGTTCAGCGGCTCGGTCACCCAGGGCGCGTCCACGCTCACGCAGCAATACGTGAAGAACTACCTCGTGCACGTCGTGGCGCGCAACAACCTGGTGGAGCAGCAGAAGGCGCAGGAGCAGACGGTCGCGCGCAAAGCCCGCGAATGGCGGATCTCGCTGCAACTGGAGCGGAAACTCGGCAAGGAGGAAATCCTCGCCCGCTACCTGAACGTGGTGCCGTTCGGTTCGACGATCTACGGCATCGCGGCCGCGTCCCAGGCGTACTTCAACACCACGGCGGACAAGCTGACCGTGGCGCAGTCGGCGATGCTCGCGGGCATGGTCAACAGCCCGTCCGCGCTGAACCCGGAGGTGTTCCCGGAGAAAGCGCTGGAGCGGCGCAACCAGGTGATCGACAAGATGGTCGAGAACGACAAGCTGTCGCGTGACGCCGCGGAGGCCGCCAAAGCCGAACCGCTCGGCTTGGCGACGCCGGTGCGCACGCCGCCCAGCGGGTGCGTCGGGGCCGGGCCGGAGCACGGGTTCTTCTGCTCGTACGTGCTGAACTATTTGCAGCGCAACGGGTTCAGCCTGGAGCAGCTGAAGACCGGCGGCTACACGATCCGGACCACTTTGGACCGCGCTGTCACCGAGCACGCCAAGCGCGCGGCCGAGGGGCAGGTCGCGAAGTCGACCGACGGGATCGCGAACACCATGGCGATCGTGCGGCCGGGCAAGGAACGGCACGAGGTCGTGGCGCTGGTCGCGAACCGGGACTACGGGTTGAAGGCCGACCAGTTCCAAACGCAGTTCGACCTGCCGTCCGGGGTGGAGAACAAGTTCGGCGCGGGTTCGGTCTACAAGGTGTTCACCGCGGCGGCGGCGTTGGAGAAGGGGATGGGGATCGAGAACACGATCGCCACGCCCAATTCGCACGTGTCGCGGGTGTTCAAGGGCGGCGGGGACAAGTGCCCGCCGACCGGTGAGCCGAACACGCGGTGGTACTGCCTGGGCAACGCGTCGTCGAACTACCCGGCGCAGATGTCGTTGCAGACCGCGTTGCAGACCTCGCCCAACACGGGATTCGTGATCCTGGAGGAACAGCTCGGCATGGACCCGGTCGTGGACATGGCGTCGCGGCTGGGGATGCGCGAGACCATGGCGACGAACATCGCGGGCGTGCGGCCGGACCCGAAGGCGAAGAACAAGGAGCTGCGGATCTCGCAGACCGAGTTCTACAAGTCCAACGGCGGCAACGCCTCGTTCACGCTGAGCCCCGCGCCGGTGAGCACGCTGGAACTGGCGAACGTGGCGGCGACGATCATCAGCGGCGGCGTGTGGTGCCCGCCGTCCCCGATCGGCCAGATCCTGGACCGCAGCGGCAAACCCGTGCCGGTCAACGAGGCGCCGTGCGAGCAGGTCGTGGCCGAGCCGCTGGCGAACGGCCTGGCCACCGGGCTGGCCAAGGACGACCAGGGCCAGGGCACGGCGGCCGCGGCGGCGCGGCAGTTCAAGTGGACCAGGCCGATGCTCGGCAAGACCGGGACCACGGAGGACTACAAGTCGGCCGCGTTCATCGGCGCGACGCCCGACTTCGCCGGCGCGGTGCAGACGTTCAACGACGGCGTCGAACCGCGCGGCATCTGCGTCAACGCCGGCCCGCCGCGCCTGTGCGGCCGGGGCGACATCTACGGCGGCACCGTGCCCGCGCGCACGTGGTTCGACACGATGACGAAGGTCCACGAAGGACTGCCGGTGCGCGGCCTGCCGCCGGTCGAGGAGCGCTACCTCAAGGGCGGCGCGGAGATCCGCGTGCCCGACGTGGTCGGCCGCAACGTCAACGACGCCACCCGGGTTCTGGAGCAGGCGGGCTACAAGGTGTCCGCGCAGAACCGCAACTCGGACCGGCCGAAGGGCCAGGTGGTCAGCCAGACGCCGCGCGGCAGCGCGCTCAAGGGCACCGTGATCACCCTGCTGGTCTCGACGGGCTACGTCCCCCCGCCGCAGCCGAGCGACCCGCCGCCGACCACCGACACCGCCACCCCGGGGCGTCCGGTGCCGCCGGGCGAACCGGGCAACCCCGGCCGCCCGTTCGACCCGCCGGAGATCACCATCCCCACCGACCCACCGCGCCGCTGACCCCCTCGGGCCGGCCGCCCGCGAGGGCGGCCACGGGCGCGCCGCCGAGCCCACCGCCCGGCTGATCCCCCGCCCCACCTGCGTGGCTTGGCCGAGCCAACGCCCGGCCGAGCCCGCCGCAACGCCGGTCCCACGCGCGACATCAGCTTCCGGGCCGGGCCCGGCAGCTTCACCGCACCGCCGAGCCGGGCCACGCACCGCCGAGCCCGGCACGCGCGCCGGTGCGTCGCGTGGGCCGCGCGTCCTGTCGTTCGTTCACGCGTGGCCACGCGTCTTGCTGCCGCTCGCATCGGCCACTCGCTGCCCGCTCGCGTGTCCTGCTTCCGGTCTCGCGGTCGTGTGCCGGGTCGGGTCGGGAGGGGGGCGTGTCGCGGAGGGAGTCGGGTCGGGGTCGTGGTCGGGTGGTGGGTGGTCGGGGGTGGTTTCGGCGCTCCGCTGGTTTTCAACCGAGGTGCGGTAACGGCGTTTCCGTACATTTTCGGGAGATGATCACCCGATCGTGTATGGCTTGGTCGCCGTCGACCCGAAGGGCGGGACGTCGTCCGGGGCGGACCCTAGACCAGTTTCGCCTTGACCGCAGCGGCGACGCGGCCGCCTTCGGCGCGGCCCGCCACCTGGGCGTTCACGACCTTCATGACCTGGCCCATCTGCCGCGGGCCGGGCTTCTCGCCGAGCTGTTCCGCGACCTGCGCGACGGCGGCGTCGACCAGTGCCCCCAGGGCGTCGTCGTCGAGTTGCGCCGGCAGGTAGGACTCCAGCACCTTCGACTCGGCCTGCTCCAGCTCGGCCTTCTCGGCGCGCCCGGCGCCGGCGAACGCCTCGGCGGCCTCCTTGCGCTTCTTCACCTCGCGGGTGATGACCTTGAGCACCTCGTCGTCGCTCAGCTCGCGGGCGCTCGCGCCGGAGACCTCTTCCGTGGTCAGGGCGGCCAACGCCATCCGCAGCGCGCCCGCCCGGACGGTCTCCCGGTTCTTGATCGCCGCCGTCAGGTCCGCCTGCAACCGCGCCTTCAACTCCGCCATGGGCGAAAACGGTACCGGGCGGCCCGGCTCACCCCGAATCGGTCAACCCCCTACCCTCGACGTGTGAACACGCTCGGCCGAACGCTGCTCGCCACGACCGCCCTGGGCACCGCCACGCTCGCGTACGCGGCGGGCATCGAACGCAGGTTGTGGACGTTGCGCGAGGCGACGGTGCCGGTGCTCGCGCCGGGCTCCCCGTCGCTGCGCGTCCTGCACCTCTCGGACCTGCACATGCTGCCGGGGCAGAAGTCGAAGCAGCGGTGGGTCGCCGCGCTGGACGAGCTGGAGCCGGACCTGGTGGTGAACACCGGGGACAACCTGGCGCACAAGCACGCGGTGCCCGCGGTCGTGCGCGCCCTCGGCCCGTTGCTGAACCGGCCCGGCGTGTTCGTGTTCGGCAGCAACGACTACTACGCGCCGCGCCCGAAGAACCCGGCCCGCTACCTGCTGCCGTCGGCGAAGACGCGGCGCATCCACGGCATCCCGCTGCCGTGGCGGGACCTGCGCGCGGCGATGATCGAGCACGGCTGGCTGGACCTGACCCACGCGCGCCGCCGGTTCCAGGTGAACGGCCTGGAGGTGTTCGCCGCGGGCCTGGACGACCCGCACCTCAAGCGGGACCGGTTCGAGGAGATCAGCGGCCCGCTGCCGGAGGTGCCGCTGCGGCTGGGCGTGACCCACTCCCCCGAGCCGCGCGTGCTGGACCCGTTCGCCGCCGAGGGCTACGACCTCGTGCTGGCGGGGCACACGCACGGCGGCCAGCTGCGGATCCCGGGCTACGGCGCGATCGTGACGAACTGCGAACTGGACCGCTCGCGGGCGCGCGGCGTGTCCCGGTGGGGCGCGCACATGTGGCTGAACGTGTCGGCGGGCCTGGGCACGTCGCCGTACGCGCCGGTGCGCTTCGCCTGCCCGCCGGAGGCGAGCCTGCTCACCCTGGTGCCGCGTCCTGTCGACGCAGGTCAGGACCAGTCCGGAGCGGAAAGGGATACCCGGTTCGGAGTGGGTGGGAACGTCAGGTAGAGTTCTCCTCGTTCGAGAGCAGGACCGGGGTGTGGCGCAGTTTGGTAGCGCGCTTCGTTCGGGACGAAGAGGTCGCAGGTTCAAATCCTGTCACCCCGACGCCGGTAAGTGCAGCTCAAGCCCTGTTCGCAGTCGATGCGGACAGGGCTTGACTCGTGTTGAGGGACCTCTCGAGGGAAGACCGGGGGAGGATCGTGGTTCACGCTCCGCCCCCTTCCACCGGGACGTGGTCATGAGGTTCGGGCGGTGGGGCGGGGCCTGACCGACGGACCAGTCTTCCGGCGGCAAGATGAAGTACGGCGAACTCGTCGGCTGAACAGAGACACCCATCCGCCGTCCACCGTAGCGCCTCGCCGTTCGTCGAAGGCCGCCATCGTCTGGCCCGCACCGAGGCCTTGCCGGACGAGGAAGCCGTCACCGCGAGCGGCTTCCCGCACCGCGTCAGGGCGTTTCGCGCCACCCAAGCGTCGCCCAAGTCCAACCGCGTCGTGATCGACGACGGCTTTCGCCACCGCGCCCATGGCCTCGCTAAGAACTCCTAACGCAATGAGTGGTGGCGTTGGAGTCGTCGCCAGCAGATGATCGAGCATGCCAGGCTGAGGAACGCTTCGTGGATGTCGTCGCGGACCTCCCAGCGGACGCGCAGTCGGCGGAACCAGTGCAGCAGCGCCAGCGCCCGCTCGACCACCCAGCGGTGCACGCCCAGGCCGGAGCCGTGGTCGACGCCGCGGCGGGCGATGAGCGGCCGGATGCCCAGGGTACGGAGTTGTCGGCGGTACTTGTCGTGGTCGTAGGCCCGGTCGGCGAACAGCCGGTCGGGTCTACGACGTGGCCGTCCGACCCGTCCACGCACGGGCGGGACGGCGGCGAGCAACGGCATCAGCTGGGTGATGTCGTTGCGGTTCGCGCCGGTCAACGTCACGGCCAGGGGCACGCCGCCGCCGTCGGTGATCAGGTGGTGCTTGGAGCCCGTCCGGACGCGGTCGACCGGGCTCGGCCCGGTTTTGGGCCGCCCTTCACCGCCCGCACGGACGAGGAGTCCACCGCCGCCCGCGACCAGTCCAACGCCCCGGCGGACTGCAACCTCGCCAACAGCAACTCGTGCAGCCGCGGCCACACACCGGCGTCGTTCCAGTCGCGCAGCCGCCGCCAGCACGTCATGCCCGAGCCGTAGCCCAGCTCCTGGGGCAGGAACTCCCACTGGATGCCCGTGTAGAGCACGAACAGGATGCCGCACAACGCCTTGCGATCGTCCAACCGCTTACGACCGGGGTACCGGAACCGCCGCTCGACCTTCGGCAACAACGGCTCGATCAACTCCCACAGCTCGTCCTCGACCTCCCACGGCCGACGCCGGGCCACACCAACCTCCCACCGGACAACACCCCACCCGACAAGATCACAGCATAGCCAAGATCATTCTGTTAGGACCTCTAAGGCGCTGCTCCGAGCTCGTCACCAGCGCAGCAAGTGCCTAACCCACGCAACGACGGCAGGGCGAAAGCAGCAATCGCATCCTCGCCTAGGAGTTCAACACGTCCAGGCCTGGACCAGCGAATAGCACCATGCTGCGGTTTCTGACGTGCACTGCAACTTACGTCCGGTGCCGGAGGTGGTCAGGCGGATCCCAGATTCATCCGAGATCCACCCCAGAACAGTAGGACACGATGAAGTCGTCATCGCTACTGGACAGGGGGCATCCTGTTGAGAACGTTCTTCCTGAAGCTGGGACTGACTGCCGCCGCCGTCGCATCGTCCGTGGCAGTGGTGTCGCCTGCGAGCGCGGCACCGGCACGCGACGCATCAGCGGCATTCGGTGGTCACGTCGGTACGTCGGCGTGCCTGAGCGCTCCCACATCGCCACGCAATAGGGATTCCACCGTGGGGTCGGTGCGGTCGGGGAAGGTCGGAACGATCCGGAGAGGGCCGTACGCAGAATGTGACCCCCTCGGAGTCGCCTATCCCGGGGCACGACTGGACTATTGGTGCTACGTCTACAACGAATACGGTCTCGGATGGACCTTCGTGGAGGCCACGACGGTCGGAATTCGCGGTTGGGTCTACGACGACAACCTCACCGGGCAGGGCAGTGATCTACCCTGCTGAACCGGGTCACGCCGACCGGGTGAGTGGTGTCGAGATTAATCCCGACCCCACTCACCCGGTCGGCGTAGTCAGGTGCGGGTCGGCATCCTGCCGGTCTTGATCGTCGCTCGTTCACCATGTCGTACTGAGCGCACTCAGGACGTCGTCGTGTGTACCCAGCGATCAGGGCGGGGCCATACGGTTCGGGACGAAGAGGTCGCAGGTTCAAATCCTGTCACCCCGACGCAGGTCGGCCCACCGAGAATTCTCGGTGGGCCTGATTCGTCTTTCCGCCCGGTCAGCGGCCGATGGTGTCCAGGTCGGCCAGGTCCTCGGGGGTCAGGGTGAGTCCCGCGCCGGAGAGGTTCTCGTGCAGGTGCGCGGTCGAGGACGTGCCGGGGATGAGCAGGATGTTCGGCGATCGGTGGAGCAGCCACGCCAGTGCGACGGACGCCGGTGTCGCGTGCAGGCGGGCGGCGACCGTCGACAGGGTCTCGGACTGGAGGGGTGTGAAGCCGCCCAGGGGGAAGAACGGGACGTAGGCGATGCCGTCGGCGGCGAGTCGGTCGATCAGGTCGTCGTCGTGGCGGTGGGCGAGGTTGTACAGGTTCTGCACGCACGCGATCGGGGCGATGGCCCGGGCCTCGGCGACCTGCTCCCCGGTGGCGTTGCTGACGCCGAGGTGGCGGATCAGGCCCTCTTGGCGGAGTTCGGCGAGCGTTCCGAACGCCTCGGCGAGCGGGCCGGGGCGGGGGCCTTCGGCGTCGCCGAGCCGGAGGTTGACCACGTCCAGCACGTCGAGGCCGAGGGACCTGAGGTTGTCGTGGACCTGGCGGCGCAGGTCTTCGGGGCGTCGGGCGACGGGCCAGCCGCCCCGGTCGTCGCGGGTGGCGCCCACCTTGGTGGCGATGCGCAGCGACTCGGGGTAGGGGTGCAGCGCCTCGCGGATCAGTTCGTTGGTGACCCGCGGTCCGTAGGCGTCGCTGGTGTCGATGTGGGTGATGCCGAGGTCGACCGCTTCCCGCAGCACGGCGATCGCGCCGTCGCGGTCGGCGGGCGGGCCCATGACGCCGGGACCGGCCAGGCGCATCGCGCCGTAGCCGAACCGGGTGACGGTCAGGTCGCCCAGGGTCCAGTCGCCGCCGGGGAGGGACGGGGTCGGGGTGCTCATCCTGCTGCCTTTCGTCGTGCGTCGCGGGGGTGGCGCGTGCCGCCCCCGTCCGTCAGCATTGGAGAGCAGCTTCCCGTTGGGAAGTAGGCACCTGAAAGTGCGTAACACACCTGTCGGGGAGAGGCGTGGGCCGTGGCGACCACGAAGGCGGCCGAGCGGAGGGCTCGGGCGAAGGTGGAGTACAACGCGTTCCTGGCGGCCTGCCCGAGCCGGCGGTTGCTCGACCGGATCTCGGACAAGTGGGTCGTCCTGGTCCTGTGCGCGCTGGGCGGCGACCACGGCGGCGGGTCGGGTGGACGGCCGGCGGGCGTGCCGAGGGCCCTGCGCTACTCGGAGCTCTCCCGCCTGCTGGCCGGGGTCAGCCAGAAGATGCTGACCCAGACGCTGCGGTCGTTGGAGCACGACGGCCTGCTGACCCGCACCGTGACGCCGACCGTGCCCGTCACCGTCTCCTACGAGCTGACCGACCTGGGCCTGTCGCTGCACCACGTGACGCGCGGTCTCCGGGAGTGGGCGCAGGCGCACATGGCCGACGTGCTCGCGCACCGGGAGGGGCACGGCACGGCCTGATCGACCGCGTCACGACGTCCGGCGGGCCTTCCAGATCTCCTCGCTCGGCCACTGCCTCGCCCACTCGGACGACACCTCGTCGTACTCGCGCTCGGCGGGGGTGGGCGCCTGGAGTTCGATCAGGTCTTCGACGGTGAACCCGCCGGCGCGCAGCAGCCGCAGCATCTCGCCGTGCGGGAGGGTGAACTCGGTGGACGTGCCGTGGTCGACGCGGCGCAGGCCGAACTGCGGGCGGCGCAGGGTGGTGGACGCCGTGCCGCCGGGGCGGGCGCACAGGGCGAACAGCGGTGAGCGGCTCAGGAAGACCAGGTGGCCGCCGGGGCGCAGCAGGCGGGCGGCTTCGAGGATCCAGCGGTACGGGTCGCACCACAGGGACGCGCCGTACTCGCTGATCGCCAGGTCGAAGGTGGCGTCGTCGCGCGGGACGCGTTGGGCGTCGCCCTCGATCAGGGGGAACTCCAGGCCGAACTCGGCCTGCATGGCGCGGGCGGTGTCGAGTTGGCGGGTCGAGATGTCGATGCCGACGGGGCGGGCGCCGAGGCGGGCGAGCCACGCCGAGACGTAGGCGGTGCCGCAGCCGAGTTCGATCACGTCCAGGCCGGTCACGTCCGGCAGGGCGCGGACCTCGGACTCGGGGGTGGCCCACAGGCCCCAGCGGGGTTCGGCGCGGGCCCAGTGGGCGCGGGCCAGGGGGCCGTGCGCCGCGGCGGCGCTGTCCTCCCAGTGGCGGCGGTTGAGTTCCGTGTGGTCGGTCATCCGCCCAGTGCAGCGGCCGGGCGGCGGGGCCGGCCACCGGTTTTCCGGCACGCGCGGGGGGCCGGGAGGGTCCGCTGTCCCTCCCGGCCCGGCCGGCCGGGCGTCACTTCACGTGCGGTCGCAGCTCCGCGAGGCGCCGGAGGAGTTCGCCGACCTCGTTCCAGTCGAGCTTCGCGGACTCGCCGGGCGGGGTGTGGATGCAGACGTTGCCCTCCTCGGTGAGCGACACCTCCAGCGTCCGCCGACGACCCAGGGCGTCGACGCACCCGACGCGACCGCCCTGCCGAACCGTGTTCTCGATCATCGGTCAGACCTCCCCTGCCGCACCAACGCTGTATCCCGTGATTCGTTCGGACCAACGCGGGCGTTACGAACTACTCCTCGCTGTTTCCTAATTGGCACCTTCGGCCTTCCGGCGAGCTTTCGTCACGTTCCGTTAACCCGATCGGGTGGAAGTTGCCGATTGACGTCACGGTGCGTAACAAACTGCGGTCTTCGTCCGACGACGAGTCGACGCCCGTCACCGCCCAGCAGGGAGATGCGCCCATGACCACCACCACCGCCCAGGGCTGGGTCCCCGTCGTCGCCTGGACCCAGGTCGCCCTCGGCCTCGCCGGGATCGTCGCGTTCGCCACCAGCACCACCGCGGGCGTCGCCGTCGCCGGGGCGGTGGCGCTCGTCGCGCTGGTCCACCGCGCCCTGCGCCGCGCGTCGGCCGACCTGGACCGGATCCTGGACGAGGAGCTGGGCCGCTGAGCCGGGCGCCGGACTACCGCCTGGTCACCGCGGGGAAGCCGGCAGGATCGGGGTGTGACGACGCACCCGACCGCCGAAGTGCCCGAGCCGCTGTTCGCCGACGCCGAGGCCGAAGCCCGCTGGCGTGCCCGCTTCACGGCGCCGCGCGTGAGCCTGCCCGGCTGGGCCGACGACGCCCCCGACCGCAGCCTGTACCTGTCGAACTCGAGCGGCGTGTGGGAGATCTACGCCTGGGACCGGGCCACCGACACCCACCGCAGGGTCACCGACCGCCCGAACGGCACGTCGCACGGCGCGCTCAGCCCGGACGGCGAGACGATCTGGTGGTTCGACGACACCGACGGCGACGAGTTCGGCACGTGGGTGGGCGAGCCGTTCCGGCCGGGCGGCGGGCCGAAGCCCGCCGTGGAGGGCGTGCCGCCCGGCTACCCGGCGGGCCTGGAGATCGGGCACCGCGTCGTCGCGGTCGGCACGTCCACCGACGACGGCACGACCGTGTACGTGTCGCGGGACGGCGGGCCGGCCGAGGTGATCTACGCGCACGAGAACGACGGCGGCGTGTCGGCGCTGTCCAAGGACGAGACGCTGGTGGTGCTGTCGCACTCGGAGCACGGCGACAACCGGCACTCCGCGCTGCGCGTGGTCACGCCGTCGGGCGAGAAGGTCGCGGAGAAGTGGGACGGGCCGGGCAAGGGCCTGGACGCGATCGCGTTCAGCCCGGTGCGCGGCGACAACCGGCTGCTGGTCGGGCACGAGCGGCGCGGCCGGGAGGAGCTGCTGATCTGGGACGTCGCGGCGGACACCGAGACCGAGATCGTGATCGACCTGCCCGGCGAGATCAGCGCCGACTGGTACCCGGACGCGCGGTCGCTGCTGGTCGTGCACACGTTCCGGGCGCGCAACACGCTGCACCGGTACGACCTGGAGACCGGGGTCCTGCACGCCCTGGACACCCCGCACGGCACGGTGGGCAGCGCGAACGTGCGCCCGGACGGCGCGGTGGAGTACTCGTGGTCCTCGGCCGCGCGGCCGGGCGTGGTGCGGGTGCTGGACGCGGACGGCGACGAGCGCGTCCTGCTGGAGCCGCCCGGCCACAAGGCCCCGCCGTCGGTGGACCTGACCGACGTGTTCGTGGGCGAGGTGCACGCCCTGGTCGCGCGGCCGGCCGGCGCGCCCGACGGTCCCCTGCCGACGGTGTTCCACCTGCACGGCGGGCCGCACTCGGCGGACGAGGACCGGTTCTCCGCCTACCGGGCGGTGTGGCTGGACGCCGGGTTCGCCGTGGTGCACGTGAACTACCGGGGTTCCACCGGGTACGGCTCGACGTGGCGGGACGCGATCGAGGGCCGGCCGGGGCTGACCGAGCTGGAGGACGTGGCCGCGGTGCACGACTGGGCCGTCGGCTCCGGGTTCGCCGACCCGGCGCGGTGCGTGGTCAACGGCGCGTCGTGGGGCGGGTACCTGTCGCTGCTGGCGCTCGGCACGCAGCCGGAGCGGTGGGCGGCCGGGGTGGCGGGCGTGCCGGTGGCCGACTACCTGGCCGCCTACGAGGACGAGATGGAGCCGCTGCGGGCGTTCGACCGGGCGTTGTTCGGCGGGTCGCCGGAGGAAGTGCCGGACCGGTACCGCGAGTGCTCGCCGTTGACGTACGTGGACGCGGTGCGCGCGCCGGTGCTGGTGCTGGCGGGCGAGAACGACCCGCGCTGCCCGATCCGGCAGATCGCCAACTACCTCGACCGGCTGGCGGCGCGCGGCGCGGCCTACGAGGTGTACCGGTACGACGCCGGGCACGGGTCGCTGGTCGTGGCCGAGACGATCCGGCAGACGGCCGCCGAGGTCGGGTTCGTGCGGCGCGTGCTGCCCTAGCACCGCCGACCGGGGCCACCGGGCGCGCCGGTGGCCCCGCGGGGCGCGGTCAGGCCTGCTGCGCCTGCCACATCCAGTGGGCCTGCTCGAGGTTCTTCGTGATCTCGATCAGCAGGTCCTGGGTGACGAGGTCGGACTTGTCGGTCTCGTCCACGCGCTTGCGCAGCCGCTGGATCAGCTCGCCCAGCGCGGTGACGACCGCCGTGACGACCTCGTCCTCCTTGAGCCAGCCGCCGGGGAACTCCGGCACGCCGGAGCCCTCGGCCACCGTCTTCGCCTTGCCGTCCGGCGAGATGCCCAGCGCGGCGGCGCGTTCGGCGACCTCGTCGGTGTAGGTGCGGGCGGTCGAGACCAGCTCGTCGAGCTGGAGGTGGACGCTGCGGAAGTTCTTGCCGACCACGTTCCAGTGCGCCTGCTTGGCCACCAGGGACAGGTCGATCAAGTCCACCAGGGTGGCCTGGAGCACCGCCCCGACCGACGCCTTGTCCGACTCGGTCAGCGGGCTGGTGATCGGGGACTTCTGAGTGCTCATGGGTCTGACGCCTCCTCACACGGTGGTCGTGAGAGCCACCTCGATGTTGCCTCGCGTTGCGTTGGAGTACGGGCACAGCAGGTCCGCCGCCGCGGTGAGCCGCTCCGCCTCGGCCCGCTCCAGGCCGGGCAGGTGCGCGACCAGCTCGACGGCGAGCTGGAAGCCGCCGTCGCCGTTGCGGCCGAGGTCCACCTTCGCGGTCACGGTCGTCTCGCCGAGCTTGACCTTGGCCTGCCGGGCGGCGGCCTTGAGCGCGCTGTGGAAGCACGCCGCGTAGCCGGCCGCGAACAGCTGCTCGGGGTTGGTCTTGTCGCCGCCCGGGCCGCCCAGCTCCTTGGGCATGGAGAGCTGCTCGTCGATCACGCCGTCGGACGTGCGGACCTCGCCGTTGCGGCCTTCTCCGACTGCGATGGCTTCCGCGGTGTAGAGAACCTGCATGTGACGCTCTCCTTCGAGCTGGTGGTCGGGCCCCTCGCCCTGCCCAACACCCGGCCGAAGCCGAACCACACCCGGTCGTGTGGCAGCTCACGCCCTCCCGTGGCTACCCGCTCAACCCGCCCTCGACACGGCGAACTCCGCCACCTGTCGCCCGATCGTGCGCAACTGGTCGGCCACGGACGGCACCGAGCAGCCGCCGTCCACCTCGAACTCGACCTCGCCGGAGTTGACCGCCGCCCCCAGCGGCGTGGGCCAGCCGCGCAGCGCGTGCACGATCGAGCGCAACGCGGTGAGCGTGGTCACCGACGCCTGCCAGCCCTGCGCCGTGGCCACGCAGCCGACCGCGCGGCCGTCGAGGTAGGGGCGTTCGTCGCCGCGCAGGTCCTCGACGTAGTCCAGGGCGTTCTTGACCAGGCCGGACACCGTGCCGTGGTAGCCGGGCGAGACGAGCACCACCCCGTCGGCCAGGCGCAGCGCCTCGACCAGCCGCCGGGCGGCGTCGGTGCGGTCCGGCACGGACGGGTCGTAGAACGGCAGCACCAGCTCGGGGCCGGAGACCTCGACCACCTTCGCGCCCGCGTCCACGGCGCCCTCCAGGGCGATCCGCATCGCGCGCTCGGACTGCGAGTTGGGGCGCAGGGACCCGCCGATGCCCACCACGGTGACCGTCATGGTGCCCGATCCTGCCACCTGCACCTAACTGGAGGTCCAGCGCTCGCCCGAAGCCCCTACCCGCGAGTAACGTAGGTCTCATGTCGAAGCTCGCCGAGTCGATCCCTCCCGGTGTCCTGGCCGGTGCACTCCGCTTCGTGTTCGGCCTGCCCGCGCCGCTGCGCCGGCTCGTCGCCGGCCCGCCCGTCACGGTGGACGGCCAGCGGCTGCACCCCGAGGCGCAGCTCCTGCTGAGGTTGCAGCGGCTCAGCGGCGAGGACTGGCGGACGACCACGCCCGCCGCCAACCGCGTCGCGCTCAACCGGACGAACGCCCTGGTCTGCGGGCCCGTCATCGGCGGCGTGGCGGTGCGGTCGCTGTCGCTGGACGGCGTCGGCGCGCGGTTCTACGAGCCGACCGGGCTGGCCGCCGGGTCGCCGCTGCTGGTCTTCTACCACGGCGGCGGGTGGGTCAGCGGCGACCTGGACAGCCACGACAACCTGTGCCGGTTCCTCGCCGTGGAGGGCGGGGTGCGGGTGCTGTCGGCCGACTACCGGCTCGCCCCCGAGCACCCGTTCCCGGCCGCGGCGGACGACGCGCGGACCGCGTTCGAGTACGCCGTGGCGCACGCCGAGGAGCTGCGGGTCGACCCGCGGCGGATCGCGCTCGGCGGCGACAGCGCGGGCGGGAACCTGGCGGCCGTGACCGCGCTGCACGCGGGGGACGTCAAGCCGGTGTTCCTGCTGCTGTTCTACCCGGCGGTGGACGCGTCGGTGCGGCGGCGGTCGCGGGAGCTGTTCGGCCGCGGGTTCTTCCTCACCGACGAGAAGATGGACTGGTTCCTGGACCACTACGCGCCGTCCCGGGACACGCACACCGACCCGAGGCTGTCGGTGCTGCTGGCGGAGGACCTGAGCGGGCTGCCGCCGACGTACCTGGCGACGGCCGGGTTCGACCCGCTGCGCGACGAGGGCGAGGCGTTCGCGGAGAAGCTGGCGCGGCAGGGCGTGCCGGTGGTGCTGCGGCGGCACGAGGGGCTGTTCCACGGGTTCGCGAACATCCTCGGCGTGGGCGGCGTGTTCCGGGAGGCGGTGGCCGAGGCGGTCGGGTCGCTGCGCACCGGGCTGGCGCTGGCCAACGCCCGGCAGGACGTCCCCGACACGGCGTGACGCCGGGCCGCGGCCCGGCGGAAGACCGGACGGGGCCGCCCGGTGCGGGCGACCCCGTCGGGTGTGCACTGTCAGGGGTGCACGGTCACAAGGTCACTTGCCGAACGCGGCGGCGATCTTGTCGCCGGTCTCCTTGTCGATGTTGCGCCAGTACTCGAACACCCGCTCCAGCACCGGCTCGGACACGCCGTTGGACGCGTGCGCGACCACGGTCTTCACCAGGCGCTCCCGCTGGGCCTCGTCCATGACCTCGCGGATCAGGGTGCCCGCCTGGCCCCAGTCGTCGTCCTCGGCGTGCAGCTTGTACGCCGAGCGCACGACCTCGTCCTCGACGCCGTAGGTCGTGGTGACCTCGCCGGCCGCCTCGGCGGAGGCGTGCGGGCCGCCGTAGGAGTTGGGCGCGTACACCGGGTCGGCCGGGTTGGCGAAGCGCATCGCGCCGTCCCGCGAGTACGAGTTCACCGGCGACTTCGGCCGGTTCACCGGCAGCTCGTTGTAGTTCGCGCCGATGCGGTACCGGTGGGCGTCGGGGTAGGCGAACATGCGGCCCACCAGCATCCGGTCCGGGGACGCGCCGATGCCGGGCACCAGGTTGGTCGGCTCGAACGCCGCCTGCTCGATCTGGGAGAAGTAGTCCGACGGGTTGCGGTCGAGCACCAGCCGGCCGACCTTGACCAGCGGGTAGTCCGCGTGCGGCCACACCTTGGTCAGGTCGAACGGGTTGAAGCGGTACGTCGCGGCCTCGGCGTACGGCATGACCTGCACGTGCAGCGTCCACGACGGGAACTCGCCGCGCTCGATGGCGTGCCACAGGTCGGCGCGGTGCGCGTCGGCGTCCTCGCCCGCGATCCGGGCGGCCTCCTCCGAGGTCAGGTTCTCGACGCCCTGGTCGGTCTTGAAGTGGTACTTGACCCAGAACTTCTCGCCGGCCGCGTTCTCCCACAGGTAGGTGTGCGAGCCGTAGCCGTTCTGGTGCCGCCAGGTGCGCGGGATGCCCCGGTCGCCCATCAGCCACGTGACCTGGTGCGCGGTCTGCGGCTGCAGCGTCCAGAAGTCCCACTGCATGTCGTGGTCGCGGCGGCCGGTGTCGGCGCGGCGCTTCTGCGAGCGGATGAAGTCCGGGAACTTGATCGGGTCGCGCAGGAAGAACACCGGGGTGTTGTTGCCGACCAGGTCGTAGTTGCCCTGCGTGGTGTAGAACTTCAGCGCGAAGCCGCGCGGGTCGCGCCACGTGTCGGGCGAGCCCAGCTCGCCCGCGACGGTCGAGAAGCGCAGCAGCACCTCGGTCCGGACGCCGGGCTGGAACAGGGCGGCCTTGGTGAAGCGGCTGACGTCCTCGGTCGTCTCGAAGTGGCCGAACGCGCCGCCGCCCTTGGCGTGCACGACCCGCTCCGGCACCCGTTCCCGGTTGAACTGGGCGTTCTTCTCGATCAGGTAGTGGTCCTGCAGCAGGATCGGGCCGTTCGCGCCCAGGGTCAGGGAGTGGTCGTCGCTCGCGACCGGGATGCCCGCGTTGTTGGTGGTGTGACGCGCTTCGGTCACGCTGTGGCTCCTTCTGTGGGGTGCGGCAGTCAGGTCCCTCGGCAATCCGGGCACAGACCCCAGAACAGGACTTCCGCCTCGTCCACCGCGAAGCCGGCCGTCTCGGAGGGTTCGAGGCAGGGCGCGGCGCCGTGGACGCAGTCGACGTCCTCGGTCCGGCCGCAGGTCCGGCAGACGAGGTGGTGGTGGTTGTCGCCGGTCCGCGTCTCGTACCGCGCCGGGTGACCGGCGGGTTCGATCCGGCGCAGCAACCCGGTCCGCGCGCACGCGTGCAGCACGTCGTAGACGGCCTGCGTCGACACGGACCCCAACCGGGCCCGCACGCCCTCGGCGACCGCGTCGGCCGTGGCGTGGGGGTGTTCGACGAGCCACTCGAGCACCGCGATCCGGGGTGCGGTGACGCGCAGCCCGGCGTCCTTGAGCAGCTCACGTGGTCCTGGGGTCATGGCTCCACCACTTCATCACGCTTTCTGGAACGAGTCAAGAAAACGAACGGTTAAACCTCTTGCCCTCGCGAGTGAGGATGGGCACGTGAACGTCTCCCGTTACCTGGCCGTCCTCCGAACGCCGCGCGTGCCCGGCCTGATGCTCCTGATGCTGGTCGCGCGCGTGCCGGCGACGGCCGCGGGCATGACGATCACCATGCACGTCCTGCTCGGCCTCGAACGAGGTTACGGCGCGGCGGGCCTGGTCGGGGCGGTCAGCACGATCGGCATCGCGCTGGGCTCGCCGCTGATGGGCCACCTGGTGGACCGGCGCGGGCTGCGCGCCATGGTGGCCCTGTCGGTGGCCACCGAGGGCGTCTTCTGGTTCGTCGCGCCCCTGCTGCCCTACGAGGTGCTGCTGGTCACGTGCTTCCTCACCGGGATCACGGTGCTGCCGGTCATGTCGCTGGGCAGGCAGATCCTGACCGCGCTGGTGCCGGACGACCGCCGGCGCACCGCGCTGGCGATGGACTCGATGGCCGTCGAGGTCGCGTTCATGGCCGGCCCGGCGCTCGGCGTCGCGCTCACCACGCAGGCGTCCAGCCGGACCGCGATGTGGGCCATCGGCGCGTCCATGCTCGTGGTGGGCGCGATCCTGTACGCGGTCAACCCCCCGGTCGGCCGCGAGGGCCACTCGGGACCGCGCGTGCCCCGCCGGGAGTGGCTCGACGGGCGGCTGGTCGGGGTGCTGATCAGCGCGGGCGGCGCGACGTTCGTGCTGTCGGGCGTCGAGGTGTCCGTGGTGGCGTCGATGCGCGAACTGGGCCTGACCGGGTGGACCGGGGCGATGGTCGCGGTGATGTGCGTGGCGTCGCTGGTCGGCGGGTTCGTCTACGGCGGGCTGACCCGCGTGCCGCCGCTGTGGGCGCTGATGGGCGGCATGGGGCTGCTGGCCGTGCCGATCGGGTTGTTCGGCTGGTCGCCGTGGTGGCTGGCGCTCGCCCTGGTGCCGACGAACCTCCTGTGCGCGCCGACGATCACCGCGACCGGCGAGGAGATCACGAAGCACGCGCCCCCGTCCGCGCGCGGTGTGGCGATGGGCCTGCAGAGCTCGGCGTTCACGCTCGGCGTGGCGCTGGGCCAGCCGGTCGCCGGGTTCGTGATCGACCACGGCTCACCGGCGTGGGGGTTCGCCGTCGCGGGCGTCGGCGCGGTCGTGATCGCCGCGGGCACCGCGGTGCCCGGTCACCGCAGGACGCCGGCCCCGGTGGTCTGATCGGGGCGGAAACCACCCGTTCGGCCCAGTCTCCGGCACGCTCCGCGCACCTCTTCTCCAGCATGGAACCCGAGTTCTGGTACGAGTCGTGGGAGCAGGGCGGCACGAAGACGAGCTTCCACCTGCGCGACGTGCACGAGCACGCCCGGATGCTGGCCCGGCTCGGCCTGGTGGCCGGCGCGCGGGTCCTGGTGCCGCTCTGCGGCAAGACCACCGACCTGCGGTTCTTCGCCGAGACGGCGGCGGAGGTCGTCGGGGTCGAGCTGGTGCCCCGGGCCGTCGAGGAGTTCTTCGCCGAGAACGGCCTGGACCCGGTGGAGGAGGAGCCCGACGTGTTCCGCTGCGGCAACCTCGTCATCCGCCGCCAGGACCTGTTCCGGCTGGGACCGGCCGAGATCGGCCCGGTCGACCTGGTCTACGACCGCGCGTCGCTGATCGCGTTCCCGGACGACATGCGGCAGCGGTACGCCGACACGATCACCCGCCTGGCCCGGCCCGGGACCCGGTACTTCATCAACACCCTGGAGTACCACCCGACGCTGCCGACGCCGCCGTTCTCCGTCGGGCCGGCGGAGATCGCCGAGCGCTTCGGGCACGCGTTCGACGTCGAGCACCTGGCCGCGCAGCCCCGGCCGGAGCACCGGATGGTCGGGAAGTTCGGCCTGACCGACCTGGTGGAGCACGGCTTCCTGCTGCGCGCCCGCTAGGGCCGCCCCAGCTCGCGCAGGGCCCGGTACAGGCGTTCGACGCCCGGCCGGGCCCGCGCGTAGAAGCGGACCGCCTCCGGGTCCGGGGCGATCGTCTTCACCGGGGTGATCAGGTCGGCGGCGACGGTCAGCGACCCGATCTCCCCCAGCGCCCGCCACCCCACCAGGGCCGCGCCCACGCCCGAGCCCTCGCTGTCGTCGGCCAGCTCCAGCTCCAGGCCCAGCGCCGACGACAGGACCGTCGCCCACAGGTCGCTGCGGAACGCGCCGCCGGTCACCCGGACCGCGTGCACGTCCGCCACCGAGCGCACCGCGTCCAGCACCAGCGCCAGTTGCTGCGCCACGCCCTCCACCAGGGCACGGGTGACCACCGCGCGCCCGTGCTCGCGCCGCAGCCCGACCACCGCCGAGGTCGCGTCCGCGTCCCACCACGGCGCGCGCTCGCCCAGCAGGTACGGCAACGCGGTCACGCCCGACGCGCCCACCGGCACCGCGGCGGCCTCGTCCAGCAGGTCCCGGACGTCCACGCCGAACGCCTCGGCGGCCCACTGCGCGGCCACGCCGCCGTTGCTCACCGCGCCGCCGAGCACCCACAGCCCCTCGGCGACGGCGTAGCAGAACACCCGCCCCCGCTCGTCCACGGCGGGCTCGTCGCGCACCACCCGCAGCGCGCCGCTGGTCCCCAGCGACACCGCCGCCACCCCCGGCACGACCGCGCCCACGCCGAGGTTCGCCATCGGCCCGTCGCCGCCGCCCAGCACGACCGGCAGCCCGGCGGGCAGGCCCGGCACGTCCACCGCGAGCGGCAGGGAGTCGGTCGGGGCGTGCAGCGCGGGCAGCTGCTCGGCCCGCACGCCCGCGAACTCCAGCGACCCGGGGTGCCAGTCCAGCGACCGCAGGTCCATCAGGCCCGTCGCCGACGCCGACGAGTGCTCGGTCGCCAGCACGCCCGTCAGCCGCAGCGCCACGTAGTCCTTGAGCCCGCACCACCGGTCCGCGGTGAACCCCCGGTCGTGGAACCACGCCAGCTTCACCAGCGGCGACATGGTGTGGATCGGGGTGCCGGTCGCCCGGTGCAGCGCGATGCCCGCGTCCGTGCCGCGCAGCCGGGCCGCCTGCTCCTGCGCGCGGTTGTCCGCCCACGACACCGACGGCGTGACCGGCGTGCCCGAGGCGTCCAGGCCCACCAGCGTGTGCATCGCGCCGGTCAACGCCAGCGCCCGCACCGCGAGCCCCCGGGACGCGACCTCCCGCAACGCCCGCAGCGCCGCCTCCCACACCTCCACCGGGTCGTGGGTCGCCTCGCCGGAGGGCGTGGTGCGCATCGGGTAGCCGTGCTCCGCCGATGCCACCACGCCCGCGTCCCGGTCCACCGCGATGACCTTGGTCGACGTCGTCCCCAGGTCGATCGCGAGCACTACCTCCGCCATGGGGGTGAACCTACAGGCGGCCGGCCAGCTCCTCGGCGATCTCGTAGGTGTTCAGCGCCGCACCCTTGCGCAGGTTGTCCCCGCACACGAAGAAGTCCAGCGTGTTCGGGAAGTCCAGCGCCTGCCGCACCCGGCCGACGTAGGTCGGGTCGCCGCCCACGACGTCCGCGGGCGTCGGGAACTCCTTCGCCGACGGGTCGTCCACCAGCACGATCGACGGCTGCGCGCCGAAGATCTTGTGCGCCTGCTCGACGGTCACCTCGCGGGCGAACGTCGCGTGCACCGCCAGCGAGTGCGTCGTCACCACGGGCACGCGCACGCACGTCGCCGAGACCTTCAGGTCCGGGATGCCGAGGATCTTGCGGGACTCGTTGCGGACCTTCAGCTCCTCGCTGGTCCACCCCTCGTCCTTGAGCGACCCGGCCCACGGCACCACGTTGAACGCCAGCGGCGCGGGGAACGGCGAGTCCGACACCGGCAGCCCGGCGGCCTCCAGCGCCTCGCGCACGTCGCCCGCGCGCACCCCGACCGGCTTGCCCGCCAACGCCTCGGTCTCCGCGTACAGGCGGTCGATCGCCGCCTGCCCGCCGCCCGACGCCGCCTGGTAGGACGCGACGACCAGCTCGCGCAGCTCGAACTCCCGGTGCAGGGCGCCCAGCGCGGCCATCATCGACAACGTCGTGCAGTTCGGGTTCGCGATGATCCCCTTCGGGCGCTCGCCGATCCGGTCGGCGTTCACCTCGGGCACCACCAGCGGCACCTCGGGGTCCATCCGGAACGCGCCCGAGTTGTCCACCGCGACCGCGCCGCGGGCGGCGGCCACCGGGGCCCACTCGGCCGACACCTCGTCCGGCACGTCGAACATGGCGACGTCCACGCCGTCGAACGCCTCGGGCGACAGCGCGACGACGGTCAGCTCCTCACCGCGCACGGTGATCTTCTTGCCCGCCGAGCGCGGCGACGCGATCAGCCGGATCTCGCCCCACGGCACGGACTCGCGGCCGTTGATGATGTCGATCATGACGGTGCCGACGGCGCCGGTCGCGCCCACCAGCGCGAGGCGGGGCTTGCGCGGCACACCCGCACCCGAGGTCGCGCTCATCGTCCACTCCCCGCGTACACCACTGCCTCCTCGTCGCCGCCCAGCTCGAACGCGTCGTGCAGGGCCCGCACGGCGTCGTCGAGCTGCGTGTCGCGGCAGATGACCGAGATCCGGATCTCCGAGGTGGAGATGATCTCGATGTTGACGCCGGCCGCGGCCAGCGCCTCGCAGAACTGGGCGGTCACGCCGGGGTGCGAGCGCATGCCCGCGCCGACCAGCGACACCTTGCCCACGTGCTCGTCGTAGAGCACCTGGTCGAAGCCGATCTCCTCGCGCGCCTTCTCCAACGCGGCGACCGCGCGCGGCCCGTCGTCCTTCGGCAGGGTGAACGTCACGTCGGTGCGGCCGGACACGGCCTGCGAGACGTTCTGCACGACCATGTCGATGTCCAGCTCCGCCTCCGCCACGACGCGGAAGATCCGCGCCGCCATGCCGGGCAGGTCGGGCACCGCGGTCACGGTCACCTTGGCCTCGGACCGGTCGTGCGCGACGCCGGTGATCATCGCCTGTTCCACGGGAAGGTCCTCCACTGACCCGGACACGATGGTCCCGGGCTTGTTGCTGAACGAAGATCGGACGTGCACGGGGACGCCGTAGCGGCGGGCGTACTCGACGCAGCGCAGCATGAGCACCTTGGCCCCGCTCGCCGCCATCTCGAGCATCTCCTCGTAGGTGATGGTCTCCAGCCGCTTGGCGTTCGGCACGATGCGCGGGTCGGCGGTGAACACGCCGTCCACGTCGGTGTAGATCTCGCAGACGTCGGCCTTCAGCGCGGCCGCCAACGCCACCGCGGTGGTGTCGGTGCCGCCGCGGCCGAGCGTGGTGATCTCCTTGCTGTCCTGGCTCACGCCCTGGAAGCCCGCGACGATCGCGATCGCGCCCTCCGCCAGCGCGTCCTGGATGCGGCTCGGCGTCACGTCGATGATGCGCGCCTTGCCGTGCACGGACGTGGTGATCACCCCGGCCTGCGAGCCGGTGTAGGACCGCGCCTCGGCGCCCAGCGAGCTGATCGCCATCGCCAGCAGCGACATGGAGATCCGCTCGCCGGAGGTGAGCAGCATGTCCATCTCGCGGGCGGGCGGCACCGGGGACACCTGGCGCGCGAGGTCGAGCAGCTCGTCGGTCGTGTCGCCCATGGCCGAGACGGCCACGACGACGTCGTTGCCCGCTTTGCGGGTCGCGACGATGCGCTCGGCCACCCGTTTGATCCGCTCGGCGCTCCCGACCGAGGAACCGCCGTACTTCTGGACGACGAGCGCCACAGACCCACTCCTCCCAGGTGCTTCAAGCCCAGCTCACCGGGGAGACTACCTGGCCCAAGGAGTGGACAGCGGTCGCCGTGACGCCCACTACCCTCGACCCGTGTCGACCCTGGAGGCGGTTCGCGTGGACCCGTACGACGCGCCCGGCGCGCGCGGGCGGCTGGCACGCGCGGCCAGACACCGGGCGACCGCGGTGCTCGCGCCCGCCCTGCTCTACCTGGCCGTGCGCGAGCTGGGCCTGATCGCGCTCCGGCTGATGGCGGCGCGGTGGGACAAGGACGTCACCCGGGCGCTCACCTCGTGGGACGGGCAGTGGTTCCTGGGCATCGCCGAGGGCGGCTACGACGACGTGCCGACGTGGCTGGTGGACGCGTTCGGGCGGCGGACGGACGAGACGCCGCTCGCGTTCTTCCCCGGCTACCCGGCCCTGGTGCGGTGGGTCGACGGGCTGCCCGGCGTGCCGACGGTCGGGGCGGCGTTCGCGGTGAGCCTGGTCAGCGGCGTCGTGTGCGCCTACGGGCTGGCCCGGCTCGGGGAGCGGGTGTCCGGCGGGTCGCGCCGGGCCGGGTTGGCGCTGGTCGTGCTGTTCGCGGCGTCGCCGATGGCCGTGGTGCTGTCGATGACGTACTCCGAGGCGACGTTCTGCGCGCTGGCCGCGTGGTCGCTGGTCGGCGTGGTGGAGCGGCGGTGGCTGCTCGCCGGGGTGTGCTGCGCGGCGGCGGGCCTCGTGCGGCCGACGGCCGCGGCGCTGGTCCTGGCGGTGTGCGCGGCGGCGGCCGCGGCGGTGTGGCGGCGGCGGGACGACTGGCGGGCGTGGGTCGGCGGGCTCGTCGCGCCGCTCGGGCTGCTCGGCTACCTGGCGTACGTGGCACTGCGCACCGGGCGGTGGGACGGCTGGTTCGCCGTGCAGCGGATCGGGTGGGACTCCCGGTTCGACGGCGGGGCCGCGACCTGGAAGTTCGCGCTGCTCATCCTGGGCGAGCCCCGGTCGGTGCTGGAGCTGGCCACGGTGTGGCTGCTGGTCGTGGCGCTCGCGCTGGTGGTGCTGAGCCTGCGGCGGGGGCCGGAGTGGCCGCTGGTCGTGTACGGCGTGGGCGTGCTCGCCATGGACCTCGGCTCGAACGGGCTGATGAACTCCAAGGCGCGGCTGCTGCTGCCCGCGTTCACCCTGCTCCTGCCCGTCGCGCTGGCGCTGGCCCGGCGGCGGACGGGCACCGCGGTGGCGGTGCTGGCCGGGGTTTCGGTGTTCAGCGCGTGGTTCGGGGCGTACGCCATCACGGCTTGGCAGTATGCGATCTGATGGAACCCCACGACCTGATCATGCGACGCTGGAGCCCCCGTGCGTTCGACGGCACGGCCGAGGTCTCCCCGGACACCGTGCGCGTGCTGCTGGAGGCGGCCCGCTGGGCGGCCTCGCACGGCAACACCCAACCCGCCCGCTTCCTGGTCGGCCACCGCGGCGACGACACGTTCGAGCGGATCTTCGCCGCGCTGCGGCCCGGCAACCGGTCCTGGGCCGGGCGGGCGTCCGTGCTGCTGGTGGGCGCGGTCGCCGAGGCCGACGAGCGCGGCCCGGTGCCGAACACCGAGTTCGGGCTGGGCCTCGCGGTGCAGAACCTGGTGCTGCAGGCCGTGGACCTGGGGCTGGTCACGCACCAGATGGGCGGCTTCGACCCGGACGCCGTGCGCGTCGCGTTCGGGCTGCCCGACCACGTGCGGCCGGTCGTGGTGATCGCGGTCGGCGTGCTCGGCGACGACGCGGACCTGCCCGAGGAGCTGCGGGCGCGGGAACGGCGGCCGCGGACGCGCAAACCGCTGAGCGAGACGGTGTTCACCGGCCGGTGGGGGCGGCCCGCCTTCGCGGACGACCCCGGCGAGGGCTGAGCGCGCCGGTTCCCCGCCGCGGGAGGAGGAGGTCGCGACGGGGAACCGAAGGGGGGTCAGCGGGCCACGACACGGGCCAGCAGACCGGCGACGACGAGCCAGAACACCGCCGCGAGGCCGTAGTTCAGGAGCACGTCGACGTTGTAGTTGCCCGTCTTGAACAACCCCGGGAAGAACAGCGCCAGCGGCTCGGCGAGCTGCTGGATGAAGCGGAAGAACGCGTTGCCGGCGTTCACCCCGATCAGGATCATGAGGATGTACAGCACCTCGATGGCCGCGAAAGCGGCACCGACACCGCGGATCACCCGGGCAGCGGTGTAGTTCCCGCTGCGCGTTGAGGTTCGCCATCTGGACATGTCAAGAAGGTGCCCGCCCCACGATCGAGTGAAACTCGAGCGGGTGAAGTTCCACCATCTGGGCGGTCGGTTCCACCTCGGCGCGGAATGTGGTTAACCTGTCCGACGTGGCACGTGCCCTCCTGCTTCGCCGCCGTGACGGGGTCTGATCAGACCGGCCCCCCGTCGCGGGATCGAGCGTTGCCGCCGGTCGTCCGATCCCCGGCAGCAGCAGGAGCACTCCCGATCATGAGCACCAGTCACGACGCGTACACCTCCGGCACGAGCCGCATCCGGCCCCCGGCCCGCCCCGTGCCCGGCCAGCCCGCGTGGAACCCCCAGCGCGGCACGTCCATGCCCGTGCACCGCTACCGGCCCTTCCACGAGCAGGTGGAGACCATCGACCTGCCGGACCGCACCTGGCCCGGCAAGCGGATCACCCAGGCGCCCCTGTGGTGCGCCGTCGACCTGCGCGACGGCAACCAGGCGCTGATCGACCCCATGTCGCCCGCGCGCAAGCGCAAGATGTTCGACCTGCTGGTCCGGATGGGCTACAAGGAGATCGAGGTCGGCTTCCCGGCCGCCTCGCAGACCGACTTCGACTTCGTCCGCGAGATCATCGAGGACGGCGCGATCCCGCCCGACGTGACCATCCAGGTGCTGACCCAGTGCCGCCCCGAGCTGATCACCCGCACGTTCGAGGCGCTGCGCGGCGCGGCCAAGGCGATCGTGCACTTCTACAACTCGACGTCCGTCCTGCAGCGGCGGGTCGTGTTCAAGTCCGACCGCGAGGGCATCAAGAAGATCGCCACCGACGCCGCCGCGTTCGCGCTGGAGCAGGAGAAGCTCTACCCGGAGACCGAGTTCCGCTACGAGTACTCCCCCGAGTCCTACACCGGCACCGAGCTGTCCTACGCGCTGGAGGTCTGCGACGCCGTGTCGGCGGTCATCCGGCCGACGCCGGAGAAGCCGCTGATCATCAACCTGCCGGCGACCGTCGAGATGGCCACCCCGAACGTGTACGCCGACTCGATCGAGTGGATGTCGCGCAACCTGGCGCGCCGCGACTCGATCATCCTGTCGCTGCACCCGCACAACGACCGCGGCACCGGCGTGGCGGCGGCCGAGCTGGGCTACCTGGCGGGCGCGGACCGGATCGAGGGCTGCCTGTTCGGCAACGGCGAGCGCACCGGCAACGTGTGCCTGGTGACGCTGGGCATGAACCTGTTCAGCCAGGGCGTCGACCCGCAGATCGACTTCTCCGACATCGACGAGATCCGGCGCACGGTCGAGTACTGCAACCAGCTGCCCGTGCCCGAGCGGCACCCCTACGGCGGCGACCTGGTGTTCACCGCGTTCTCCGGCTCGCACCAGGACGCGATCAAGAAGGGCTTCGAGGCCCTGGAGGACGCCGCCAAGGCCGCCGGGCAGCACGTGGACGAGTACCAGTGGGACGTGCCGTACCTGCCGATCGACCCCAAGGACGTCGGCCGCAACTACGAGGCCGTGATCCGGGTCAACTCGCAGTCCGGCAAGGGCGGCGTGGCGTACCTGATGAAGACCGAGCACCACCTGGACCTGCCGCGCCGGCTCCAGGTCGAGTTCTCCAAGGTCATCCAGGAGGTCACCGACACCCGGGGCGGCGAGATCGGCCCCAAGGACATGTGGGACGCCTTCGCCGAGGAGTACCTGAACGGAACGGTGCCGCTGAAGCTGCTGCGGCAGGAGGTGTCCGGCGACGGCAGCGGCCACGAGCGGATCACGGCCGTCGTCGTGGTGGACGGCGAGACGCAGGAGATCACCGGCAGCGGCAACGGCCCGATCGCCGCGTTCGTCGACGCGCTGGCCACCGTCGGCTACGACGTGCGGGTGCTGGACTACGTCGAGCACGCGCTGTCGTCGGGCGACGACGCCCGTGCGGCGGCGTACCTGGAGTGCGCCGTGTCGGACCGCGTGCTGTGGGGCGTGGGCATCGACAGCTCGACCGTGGTGGCCTCGCTGCGCGCCCTGGTCTCCGCGATCAACCGCGCCAACCGCTAGTGCCCGACGGGCCGCCTCGCCGCCGGACGGTCGGCGAGGCGGCCCCGGTCACCGCCCGGCGAAGAACCCGCGCACGTCCGCGACCAGCAGGTCCGGCCGCTCCAGGGCCAGGAAGTGGCCGCCCCGGTCCAGCTCGGTCCAGCGCACGACGCGGTGGTCGCGCTCGGCCCACCGCCGGACCGTCACGTCGCGCGCCGAGACCAGCACCCCGGTCGGCACGGTCGCCGGCGGCCGCTCGTCCCAGCCCTTGGCGGAGATCTCCTCGTAGTAGACCTGCGCCGCGGACGCGGACGTGCCGGTCAGCCAGTACAGCGACACGTCGGTCAGCACCCGGTCGCGGCTCACGCTGTCCTCGGGCAGGCCGTCCTCCGGGTCGGTCAGCTCCTTGAACTTCTCCACGATCCAGGCGAGCTGCCCCACCGGCGAGTCGTGCAACGCGTAGGCCACGGTCTGCGGGCGCTTGGCGTTGCACCGGAGGTAGCCGTCGTTGAAGTCCCGCATGGCCGCCCAGCGCCGCTGCTCGACCTCCGTGAGGCCGTCCAGCTCGCCCTCCTCGCCGACGGGGAACGCCAGCAGGGCGTTGAGGTGGATGCCGACCACGCGGTCCGGCGCGCGCCGGCCCATCTCGGGGGCGACCCACGACCCGGTGTCGTAGCCCTGCACGCCGTACCGCTCGTACCCGAGCGCCGCCATCAGCTCCACCAGCACGCCCGCCATCCGCGCCGCGCCCATGCCGGGTCCGGCCAGCGGGGTGGAGAAGCCGAACCCGGGCAGCGACGGGACGACCAGGTGGAACGCGCGGGACGGGTCGCCGCCGTGCGCGCGCGGGTCGGACAGGGGGCCGATCACGTCGAGGAAGTCCGTCACGCCGCCCGGCCAGCCGTGCAGCAGGACCAGCGGCAGGGCGTCCGGCTCGGGCGAGCGCACGTGCAGGAAGTGCACGGTCTGGCCGGCGACGTCGGCCAGGAACTGCGGGTGCCGGTTGATCTCCGCCTCGTGCGCGCGCCAGTCGTAGCGGGTGCGCCAGTGCTCGGCGAGGTCCTTCAGGTAGCCCACCGGCACGCCCCGGCTCCAGCCCACGCCGGGCAGCTCGTCCGGCCAGCGGGTGTTCGCCAGGCGCGCCTTCAGGTCGTCGAGCAGCTCCTCGGGGACGTCGACGCGGAACGGGCGGATGTCGTGCTCTGTCATGGCCGCGACGCTAGGGACCCGTTGGGACGGTGCCGGTCCTAACGATCGGGCAGGCTCGACGCCATGGTGGACACGTCCTCGCGGCTGCTCCGGCTGCTGTCGCTGTTGCAGACCCGGTGCGACCGGTCCGGCGCCGAGCTGGCCGACCGGCTGGGCGTCACCCCGCGCACCGTCCGCCGGGACGTCGAACGGCTGCGCGACCTCGGCTACCCGGTGCACGCCACCCGCGGCACGGCCGGGTACCGGCTCGGCGGCGGGGCCGCGCTGCCGCCGCTGCCGCTGGAGGACGACGAGGCGGTCGCCGTGGCGGTCGGGCTGCGCACGGCGGCGGGCGGCTCGGTCGCCGGGATCGAGGAGACGTCGCTGCGGGCGCTGGCCAAGCTGGAGCAGGTGCTGCCCGCGCGGCTGCGGCACCGGGTCGGCGCGCTGCACTCGGCGACCGTCCGGGTCGGCGCGGGAGGCCCCCGGGTGGACCCGGACGTGCTCGTGGCCATCGCCGACGCGTGCCGGCGGTGCGAGTCGCTGCGGTTCGACTACACCGGCGCCGGCGGCGTCCGCACCACCCGGTCCGCCCAGCCGCACCGCCTGGTCAGCCTCGGCCGGCACTGGTACCTCGTCGCCTGGGACACCGACCGCGACGACTGGCGCAGCTTCCGCGTCGACCGGCTCGCGCTGCGCACGCCGAACGGCCCGCGCTTCGCGCAACGCGAGCCGCCCGACGGCGACGTGGCCGCCTACCTGGAGCACCGGCTGTCGTCACGGGCCTGGCCGGTGCGGGCGACCGTCGCGCTGCACGAGCCGGCCGCCGCCGTGGCCGACCGGGTCTGGCCCGGCACGGGCGTGGTCGAGGCCGTGGACGACCGGAGCTGCCTGCTGCACGTCGGCGCGGAGAACGCCCGCGACCTCGTGTGGATGATCACCTCCGTGGACGCGGACTTCACCCTCCTCGACGGTCCGCCGGCCCTGGTCGACGCGCTGCGCGAGCACGCCGACCGCTGCCGGCGCGCGATCAGTCGAACCAGAGCGACCTGATCGTGTAATTCCCGGCCAGGTTTCCCTGGTCGCCCGCCACGGTGCTGCCGATCCGGCCCTCGTAGTTGTGCTCCCGGTAATAGTGCACCCGGTCGTTGGACCGGTTCCGCACCGATTTCGGGTTCACCAGGCCCCACGAGCAGATCTCGTTCGCCCGGGCGTTGCTCTGCGAGTACTGGCACCGGTCGCCCCGGCCGTCGCTGTCCCGGTAGAAGCAGATGTAGTGGTCGCTGCAGTCCCACGCGGCGGGCGCCGGGGCCGCCGCGGCTGCGGGCGTGGAGGCCGACGCGGCGCACAGGCCGATCGCGCAGAGCAGTTTCGCCGCGTGCGCGGCCGATCGGGGAACACGCATGGAGATCACCCTCCCGATGATCGCGAAAAGCATTTCCCACGAAATGTGGAATGCCCCGCGACCGCACCCCCGGGCGAGGAACGGGAACCAGTCGCACAAAAGCATGAAGAACGAAAAGCACTTACCACGGAATTCGGCGGAATCACCACCGCCACCGGAACGGGACCGGATTCGCACCCGGCCGGGTGGCGGGTGGTGGACGGCGCGTGGTCACCCGCGGAACGCCGAGGGCGCCGACGGGCCGGAGACGGTCGGGAGGGCCGCGCGGGCGGCTCAGCGCCGGGCGGGGGGCGCCGCGGCCACCTGGTCCAGCCGGGCCCGGACCGCCGCCCTGGCCCGCTCGTACGCGTGCGGGTCGTCGTGCAGCACCGACCGGGCGTTGGCCAGCTCCAGGAACGCGATCAGCTCGAACGCCAGCTGGTCGGGGTCGGCGACCGACCCGGTCGCGGCGATCGTGTCGCGGACGTAGGCGTGCCACTCGGCGCCGTACCGGGCGATCGAGTCGCGCACCCGACCGGGCCGGGCGTCGAACTCGGCCTGCACGGCGTAGAAGAAGCACCCGCCCGGGAACGTGCGCCGCTCCGAGTACGCGAGCCAGCCGTCCAGCAGCCGCTCCAGCCGGTCCAGCCCCGGCGGCGCGACCAGCGCGGGCTCGACGACCTCGGCCGCGAAGATCGCCGCCGCCGCGCGCACGGTCGCGAGCTGCAGCTCCTCCTTCGAGCCGAAGTGCGCGAACACCCCGCTCTTGCTGACCCGCAGCTCGGTGGCCAGCCGCCCGATCGACAGGCCCTCCAGCCCCTCGACCGAGGCGATCTCCGCCGCGCGCCGCAGGATCTGCCGCCGCGTCTGCTCGCCGCGCTCCACCCGTCCGTCGACCTTCACGGCCCCCACGCTAGCCCCCTTGACCCGACCCGAACTAATTGTACGATCGTTCGTACAACTTGAGGGGCGGAGGAACCGTGGATCTCCTGGACCTGAACCGGCAGTCGCTCGACCTGAACCTGGAGCTGATGGCCGGCCTGGACGAGTCGCACCTGGACCTGGCCACGCCGTGCGCCGGGTGGACGGTGTACGAGCTGCTGCGCCACCAGGTCGAGACGACGCTGTCGTTCGCCGCGGCGATCACCCGCACCGCCGTGGCCGAGCCGGCGAGCGACGACATGCCCACCGCCTACCGGGCGGCGGCCGACGCGGCCACCGAGGCGTTCCGCGCGGACGGGGTGCTGGAGCGCGACGCCGAGTTCCCCGGCTACGGCCGCCGGCCGGGCCGCGACCTGGTGGCCGCGCACTTCGTGGACGGCCTGGTGCACTCCTGGGACCTGCGCCGCGCGATCGGCGCGGACAGCGCGCTCGACCCGGAGCTGGCCACCGCCGCCTTCCGGATGGCCCGCCGCTACCCGACCACGCCGGACGTGCGCGGGCCCGGCGCGGCGTTCGCGCTGCCGGTCCCCGTGCCGGACGACGCGCCGATCACCGACCGCCTGGTCGGGCTGCTGGGCCGTTCGCCGCGCTGGCCGGCGTGACGGCCCCGGGCCGGGGGCGCGACCGCAGGGGGAGGCGCCCCCGGCCCGTACCACCCCGGTATGACGTCGGGGTCGGCACCGCGGACCGACGACCCGCGACCCGATCGCGCCTAGCGTTCGGTGCGTGAGAACGCCATTCGCCCGTCTCGGGATCCACCCGCGGCCCGGTGTCGCCCGGGCCGTCGTCGCGGCCGTGCCCGCGCTGCTCGCCCTGTACCTGGCCGCCCGCGGCTGGCTCTACCCGCTCTGGCCGGACACCGCCGGCGCCCTCGGCCACCCGTTCACCGCCGACCCCGGCCTCGGCGGCGCGTGGGGCGGTCCCACCCTCGCCGGGGCGTGGCTCGTGCACGCCCTGATCGCGCTCGGCGGCCAGGTGCTCTGCCTCGCCGCGCTGCGCGCCCTCTACCGGCCGCGGAACCGCTAGGCCGGCTCGGACCGCACGTCGCCGTCCGGCACGACCGCGCCTTCGTCGTCCACGAACCGCACCCGCACCGGGCGTCCGTCGACCGACCGGTACGCGACCCCCGTCGCGGTGCGCGGCAGGTGCTCGTCGCCCCACTGCTGGAGGGCGCACAGCACCAGGTTCAACCGCCGGCCCGCCTCGGTGAGGCGGTAGCCGTCGCGCGGGCGCTGCCCCGGCTCCCGGTAGCCCTGCCGGGCCAGCAGACCGGCGTCGACCAGCTTCGCGAGCCTGGCCGCGAGCACGTCGGACGCGATGCCGAGCCGCGCGCGGAACTCCGAGAAGCGGGTCGCGCCCACGAACGCCTCGCGCAGCACGAGGAGGGTCCAGCGCTCGCCGACCACGTCCACCGCCCTGGCCAGCGAGCAGGTCGACCCGTCGGGTTCCGTCACGTTCCCCAGTATGGCCCGGTCACGCGCCCGGAGCCGGTCCCGGCTAAGTTGGAAATACCAACTCACCTGGGAGACAGACCCATGAAGATCGCCAACTCGGTCGCGCTGGTCACCGGGTCCAACCGCGGCCTGGGCCGGCACTTCGCCCGCCAGCTGGTGGAGCGGGGCGCGGCGAAGGTCTACGCGACCGCGCGCGACGCCGGCGCGGTGGACCTGCCGGGCGTCGAGGCGCTGCCGCTGGACATCACCGACCCGGCGGCCGTGGCCGCCGCCGCGGCCCTCGCGCGCGACGTGACCCTGCTGGTCAACAACGCGGGCATCATCACCGGGGCGAACCTGGTCACCGGCGACCCGGCCGAGATCAGGCGGGAGATGGACACGCACTTCTACGGCACCCTGGAGGTGATCCGCGCGTTCGCGCCGGTCCTCGCGGCCAACGGCGGCGGCGCGATCCTGAACGTGCTGTCCTCGATGTCGTGGGTGTCCTACGACCGCGCCACCGCCTACAGCGCGGCCAAGGCGGCGCAGTGGAGCCTCACCAACGGCGTCCGGGTGGAGCTGGCGGCGCAGGGCACGCTGGTCACCGGCCTGCACCTCGGGCCGACCGACACGGACATGACGGCGGGCCTCGACGTGCCGAAGAACGACCCGGCCGACGTCGTCCGCGCCGCCCTGGACGGCATCGAGGCCGATCGGGTCGAGGTGCTGGCCGACCAGGGCGTCGTGGAGCTGAAGGCCGCGCTGTCCGCCGACCCGCGCGTGCTCTACCCGCAGGTCGTCTGACCGCGGGTCCGGGGGCGCCGGCGCGCGCCCCCGGACACCGGGCTCACGGGTTCAGCGCCTCCGTCACCGAGGCCGGGCCGCCCAGGGGGACGTCCGGCGAGATGCCGTCCTCCTCCACCAGCACGGTCTCCACCTCGTGCGGCCGCAGCGCGCCGGAGCGGATGTCCTCCGCCCAGTGGCACGCCACCTTGTGCCCCGGCAGCACCTCGCGCAGCTCGGGCCGCTCGGTGTCGCACCGGGTCGCCTGCCGCCACGGGCAGCGGGTGTGGAACCGGCAGCCCTTCGGCGGGTTCGCGGGCGACGGCAGGTCGCCGGTCAGCAGGATCCGCTCCCGCCGGTCCTCGACCAGCGGGTCCGGCACGGGGATCGCCGACAGCAGCGCCCGGGTGTACGGGTGCAGCGGCTCGGTGTAGAGGTCGTCCGAGGTCGCCTCCTCCACCAGGCCGCCCAGGTACATGACGCCGACCCGGTCGGAGATGTGCCGCACCACGGCGAGGTCGTGCGCGATCACCAGGTAGGTCAGCCCGAACTCGTCCTGCAGCTCCTCCAGCAGGTTCACGACCTGCGCCTGCACCGACACGTCCAGCGCGGACACCGGCTCGTCGGCGATGATCAGGTCCGGCTCGACCGCCAGCGCCCGCGCGATGCCGATGCGCTGCCGCTGGCCGCCGGAGAACTCGTGCGGGTACTTGCGCAGCGACGTGGACGGCAGCCCGACCGCGGCCAGCAGCTCGCGCAGCCGCTTGCCGGTCGCCTCGCGGCCCTTGTCCAGGCCGTGCGCCCGCAGGCCCTCGACCAGGATCGACTCCACCGACTGCCGCGGGTCCAGGGACGACATGGGGTCCTGGAACACCATCTGCATCCGGCGCCGCATCCGGCGCAGGCCCTCGCCCTTCAGCGTCGACAGGTCCGTGCCGTCGAACACCACGCGGCCCGCCGTCGGCTCGGTCAGCCGCAGCACCGCCCGCCCGAGGGTGGACTTGCCGCAGCCGGACTCGCCGACCAGGCCGTAGGTCTCGCCGCGGCGCACCGACAGGTCCACGCCGTCCACCGCGTAGACGTGGCCGACCGTGCGGTCGAGGACCACGCCGCGCTTGATCGGGAAGTGCACCTTGATGCCCTCGACCGAGACGAGCGTGTCCGTCGCCGTTCCCGGCTGGGGGGTCACGGCAGTGCTCACACCGACACCTCCTCGACCACCGGGGGCCGCACCGGGTTGTGGCAGCGCAGCAGCCGGCCGCCGCCGATGTCCTCCTGCTCCGGCGTCACCTGGACGCACACGTCCAGCTTGTTGGGGCACCGGGGCGCGAACGCGCACCCCTGCGACCACGGGATGTTGTCCGACACCGAGCCCCGGATGGGGTTCAGCTTCTCGCCGCGCGGCGCGTCCAGCCGCGGGATCGACGACAGCAGGCCGTGCGTGTACGGGTGGCGCGGCGCGGCGAACAGCTCGTGCCGGTGCGCCTTCTCCACCACGCGCCCGGCGTAGAGCACGTTCACCTCGTCGCACAGGCCCGCGACCACGCCCAGGTCGTGCGTGATCATCACCAGCGCGGTGCCCAGATCCCGCACCAGCTCCTTGAGCAGCGCCAGGATCTGCGCCTGGATGGTCACGTCCAGCGCCGTGGTCGGCTCGTCCGCGATCAGCAGCCGCGGCCGGCAGGCCAGCGCGATCGCGATCAGCGCGCGCTGCCGCATGCCGCCGGAGAGCTGGTGCGGGTACTCCGACAACCGCCGGGTCGGGTCGGGGATGCCGACCTTGTCCAGCAGCTCCGCCGCCTCCACCATCGCCTTCTTGCGCGGCATGTCCCGGTGCCGCTCCAGCACCTCGGTCACCTGGATGCCGATCGGGATCACCGGGTTCAGCGAGGACAGCGGGTCCTGGAACACCATGGCCAGGTCGCGGCCGCGCCGGTCGCGCATCTCCCGGTCCGACAGCGACAGCAGGTCCGCGCCCTCGTACCGCACCGAACCGGTCACCCGCGCGCCGCGCTTGGGCAGCAGCCCCATGATCGCGAGCGACGTCACGGACTTGCCGCACCCCGACTCGCCGACCAGGCCGACGGTCTGGCCCGGCTCCACGTCGAAGCTCACGTGGTCCACGGCGGTGAAGGGCTTCTCCCCCTTGCGCTCGAACACCACGGTGAGGTCACGCACTTCCAGTAGCGCCACCGCCGCTACCTCCGGTTCTTCGGGTCGAGGGCCTCGCGCAGCGACTCGCCGAGCAGCGTGAAGCCCAGCGCGACGACGATGATGGCCAGCGCCGGGTACAGGGCCAGCTCGAACTTCACGTCGATGTACGCCTGCGACTTGCTCAGCATCAGGCCCCACTCGGCCCGGTTCGGGTCGGGGTCGCCCAGGCCCAGGAACGACAGCGACGCGGCCTCGATGATCGAGGTCGCGAGGGTCAGCGTGGCCTGCACGATCACCGGCCCCAGCGAGTTCGGCAGCATGTGCCGGAACACGATGGTCCGCCGCTTCACGCCCAGGGACGTCGCGGCCAGCACGTGGTCGCTGTGCCGCTGGCTGAGCATCGACCCGCGCAGCAGGCGGGCGAAGATCGGCACGCTGACCACGGCCACCGCGATGATCACCGTGGTCTGGCTGCCGCGGCTGGCCAGCGCGGCGATGGAGATCGCCAGCAGCAGGCTCGGCACGGACAGCAGGATGTCGGTCACCCGCATCAGCAGGGTGTCCACCCAGCCGCCGAGCGCGCCCGCGAGGCCGCCGATCAGCATGCCGATCGCGGCGCCCACCAGCGTCGCCACCACGCCGACGATGAGCGACTGCTGCGAGGCGACCAGCAGCCGGCTGAAGAAGTCGCGGCCGAACTCGTCGCTGCCGAGCAGGAAGCCCGGCTGGGGGCCGGGGATCGAGTCGGCCCGCAGGTTCTCCAGCAGCTCCGGGTACCGGACGAACGGGTCCTTGGGCGCCAGGAACGGCGCGAAGATCGACAGCAGCACGAACGCCAGCACGATGACCGCGCCGGTGATGGCGACCGGGTTGCGCGCCATCCGCTTGAAGGCGTCCGCCGCCAGGCTGGTGCCCGCCGACTCGGCCAGGGCGTCGACCTTCTTCTTCTTGCGGTCCAGCAAGGAGGTCATGACGTCCGCACCCTCGGGTCGATGATGGCGTAGGAGATGTCGACCAGGAGGTTCACCAGCACGTACACCGCCGCGGCCAGCAGGATCAGCGCCTGCAGCCGGGGGTAGTCGCGGCGCTGGATGCCCTCGCTGAGCAGCGAGCCGAGCCCGCCCCACGCGAACACCTTCTCGGTCAGCACCGCGCCGCCGAGCAGCAACCCGGTCTGCAGGCCGATCGTGGTCGACACCGGCAGCAGGGCGTTGCGCAGCACGTGCCGGGTGCGCACCACGGTCGCCTGCAGGCCCTTGGCGTTGGCGGTGCGGATGAAGTCCTCGTTCAGCACGTCCAGCACGGACGCGCGGGTGATCCGGACGATCACCGCCAGCGGGATGCTGCTCAGCGCGATCGCCGGGAGCACGAGGTGCCACAGCGCGTTCGCGGTGGCGTCCCACTCGCCGGTGAGCATCCCGTCGAGGGTGGCGAACCCGGTGACCCGGGTGGCGTCGATGTCCGCGTCCTGGCGGCTGGACGGCGGCAGCAGCCCCAGCTCCTGCGCGAACACGTACTTGAGCACGATGCCCAGGAAGAACACCGGGACGGCGATGCCGGTCAGGGTGCCGACGATGGTCAGGTTGTCGAAGAACTTGCCCCGGTGGCTCGCCGCCAGGTAGCCGAGGGGGATGCCGAGCGCGATCGCGAACAGCAGGGCCACCACGGACAGCTCGATGGTGGCGGGCAGCGCGCGGCCGATCTCCTCCAGCACCGGGTCGGCCGAGATGATCGAGTTGCCCATGTCGCCGGTCAGCATCCGACCGAGGAACTTGAAGTACTGGAGGTACACGGGCTGGTCGAGCCCCATGACCTGCTCCAGCGCGGCGACTTTCTCGGGGGTGGCCTTGTCGCCGAGCAACGCCGTGGCCGGGCCACCGGGCAGTGACCGCAACCAGGCGAACACCAGCACCGACAGGACGAAAAGCGTGGGTATCGCTTGCAACAGGCGGCGAATGGTGAATCGCAGCATGGGGGAATCCTCGGAACAGCACGAGTGGTGGCGCCCGGGGTTCGAGCGCCACCACTCATGGGCTTGGACGGGTCAGTCCTTGGTCACCGTGTCGAAGCGCTCGTCGGTCAGCGGGCTCGGGATCAGGCCCTTGATCTTCTTGTTCACCACGATGCCGGGCGGCGAGTGCGAGATCGGCACGGCGGGCAGGTACTTGCTCAGCAGGTTGCGGTTGACCTGCTTCCACGCGTCGGCGTGCTGGTCCGGGTCGACCACGGCGTCGGCCGCGGCGATCTCGCCGAACAGGGCCGGGTCGTCGAAGCCGAACTCGGGCTTCGACCGGCCGAAGAACGTGCCCGCGAAGTTGCCGGCGTCGTTGTAGTCACCGGTCCAGCCGAGCAGGTGCAGGTCGTGCTTGCCGAACTTCTGCACGTCGTCCTTGTAGCCGCCGTTCCACGGGCGGGGCACCGTCTCGACGTTGATGCCGACGGCCTTGAGGTCCTCGGCCATCGCCGCGGCGTAGTCCACCGGGTTCGGCATGTACGGCCGGCTGACCTCGGTCGGCACGTAGAACTTCAGCGTCAGGTTCTCCGCGCCGGCCTGCTTGAGCAGGTCCTTCGCCTTGGCCGGGTCGTAGGCGTACTTCGTCACGTCGTCGGCGTAGCCCGCGACCGTCTTGGGCTGGTACTGCGTGGCGACCTCGGCGCCCTCGGGCAGCTTGGTCTTGACGAGCTGCTCGCGGTTGACCGCGTAGGCGATGGCCTGGCGCACCCGCAGGTCCTTCAGGGCCGGCGTGTTCGCCTGGTTGATGCCCAGGTACATGATGTTGAACGCGGGGCGGATCAGCACGTCGAAGCCGTCGCCCTCCAGGGACTTGAAGTCCGCCGGGCTCGGGTAGTCGTAGGCGTCGATCGTGCCCGCCTTCAGCTCCTGCTTGCGGGCGTTCTCGTCCTCGATGATCTTGAAGATCACCTTGTCGAGCTTGGCCTTCTCCCCGTAGTAGTCCTCGTTGCGGACCAGGGTGATGGTGTTGTTGGCCTTGTCGTAGCTCTCGAACTTGAACGCGCCGGTGCCGGTCGGGTGGTCGGTCGCGTACGCCGGGTAGCTGAACGACTCGCCGGACTGCGTGACCGCGTCCGCGTCGTACTTCTTCAGCGCCTCGGGGCTGGAGATCGAGAACGAGGTGAGGCCGAACGCGGCGGGCAGCGCGCTGCTGTAGGCGTTCAGGTTCAGGACGGCGGTGCTCTCGTCCTTGGCCTCGCACGACTTGTACAGCGGGTCGCCGGACGCGTCGCCCTCGTTCTTCGCGAAGCCCTTGAAGATGTCCGCGTAGTAGATCATCTGGCTCTGGGCGGCGGCGCCCTTCATGTTGAACCAGCGGTCGAAGTTGAAGCAGACGGCTTCGGCGTTGAACGGCGTGCCGTCGTGGAACTTCACGCCCTTGCGGAGGCTGAACGTGACCGTCTTGCCGTCCGGGGACAGCTCCCACTTCTCCGCGAGGCCGGGCGCCAGGTCGGCGGTGCCGCGCTTGTAGGTGATGAGCGTGTCGTAGATCTGCCGGGCCGGGCGGAGGCTCTCACCGTCGTCGTTGAAGATCGGGTCGAAGTTCTTCGGCTTGCCCGCCGCGCCGAAGATCAGCGTGCCCCCGGTCTTGCCGGCCGCGTCGTCCCCACCCCGCTGTGATTCAGCGCAGGCGGACAGTGCGAGCACGGCGACGCCGGTCAGGCCGATCGCGGCCGTCCATCGGCGTCGCGCCGTTCGGGAAAGAGCCATCAAACACCCCTAGTGGAAATCCGGGATCTCACGGTGTGGTCACGGACGATAACCGGTCCCCACGACCCTTCCGACGTAACAGAGGTCACGATCCGGCCACGTGGATCGGCCTTCGCCTGCGTCCGGCGCACCGCCGCTGACCCAACGTGACCACGGAAGATCGGGCGAACGCGCTCCGACGCTGTACAACGGACAACGGAAACCTGCACACGTGCGGAGGGAGGTCGCCGGTGAGCCCTGTGGTCGAGTTCCGCGTCCTCGGCCCGTTGCAGGTGCTGGTCGACGGCGAGCAGGTCCCGGTGCGGGCGGGACGGCAGCGCTCGCTGCTGGTGTCGCTGCTCATGCGCGCCGGCGCCGGGGTCTCGGTGGACGAGCTGGCCGAGCACATCTGGGGCGCGGAGCCCCCGGCGCGGGCCCGCGGCACGTTGCAGACCTACGTGATGCGGCTGCGGCAGGTGCTGGGCCCGGCGGTGCCGATCCGGACCGTGCCCGACGGCTACCTGATCGACGTCGACGAGCGCACCATCGACGTGACGCGGTTCGAGCAGCTCGTCGAGGAGGGCGAGCGGGAGCGGGCCGCGGGCCGGCTGGAGTCCGCGTCGGCGATCTTCACCGCCGCGCTCGGCCTGTGGCGGGGCCCGGCGATGGTGGACGTGCCGTCGGAGGTGCTGCACCGCGACGAGGTGCCCCGCCTGGGCGAGCGGCGGCTGCACGTGGAGGAGCGCCGGGTCGAGGTGGACCTGGAGCTGGGCCGCCACGCCGAGCTGATCCCCGAGCTGTCCCGGCTGACCAGCGAGCACCCGCTGCGGGAGCGGCTGTGGGCGCAGCTCATGGTGGCGCTGTACCGGTCCGGGCGGCAGGCCGACGCGCTGGGCGCGTACCGGCGGGTCAGCGGGCTGCTGGCCGAGCAGCTCGGCATCGACCCGGGCGACGAGCTGCGGCGGGTGCACCAGCAGGTGCTGGGCGGGTCGCCCACGCTCGACCCGGGGCAGGGCGCGGCGACGGCGGGCCGGCGGGACCGGGTGGTGCCCTCCCAGCTGCCCGCCGACATCGGCGACTTCGTGGGCCGTGAGCAGGCCGTGCAGCTCATCGAGGCGTTGTTGCGCACGGCGCAGGGCGTGCCGGTGGTGACGCTGGCCGGGCCGCCCGGCGTGGGCAAGACCGCGTTGGCGGTGCACGCGGCGCACCAGATGCGGCGATTCTTCCCCGACGGGCAGCTCTACGTGAACCTGCGCGGGTACGCCCAGGGGCCGCCGCTGAGCGCGGTGGACGTGCTGCCGCGGTTCCTGCGGGCGCAGGGCGTGCCGCCCGAGTCCGTGCCGCTGGACCAGGACGAGCAGGAGGCGATGTTCCGGTCGCGGCTCACCGGGCAGCAGGTGCTGCTGGTCCTCGACAACGCCGCCAACGCCGAGCAGATCCGGCCGCTGCTGCCCGGCTCGCCGGGGTGCGCGGTGCTCGTGACCAGCCGCGACACCCTCCGCGGCCTGGCGGTCAGCCACGCCGCGTCCAACGTGCGGCTGGACGTGCTCGACCGGTCCGAGACGCGGGCGTTGCTGGCCGGGATGCTCGGCGAGGACGTGGTGGCGTCGCAGTCCGAGGCGGCCGACGAGCTGGCCGAGCTGTGCGCGCACCTGCCGCTGGCGCTGCGGATCGCGGCGGCGAACCTGCTGTCCCGGCCGGAGATCACCATCGCGTCGTACGTGGAGGAGCTGCGGGCCGGCAACCGGCTCGCGGCGCTGGCCGTGGAGGGCGACGAGCGGGCGGCCGTGCACGCCGCGTTCGACCTGTCGTACACGGCGTTGAAGCCGGAGCTGGCCTCGCTGTTCCGGCTGCTCAGCCTCGCGCCGGGCGACATCACCCCGGACGTCGCGGCCGCGCTGGGCGGGCTGACCACGCAGGACGCGCGCCGCCGGCTCGACCGGCTGGCCACGGCAAACCTCGTGGACAACCACGCGCCCGGCCGCTACCAGTTCCACGACCTGCTGCGGGACTACGCGGCCGAGCGGCGCGAGGTCGAGGACGACCCGGCGGAGACCGCGCAGGCCTCGAAGCGGCTGCTGGACTGGTCGATCCGGTCGGTGGACAACGCCACGGACGCGTTCAAGAGCACGCTGCTGCGGCTGCCGCGGACCGACGTCGTGGCGGGCGTCACGCCGCGCCTGTTCTCCACCTCGGCGGAGGCGCTGGCCTGGCTGGACGCCGAGCGCGGCAACCTGGTCGGGCTCGTGGTGCACGCCGCCGACCGCCGGCCGGACCGGGACGTGTGGCAGCTCGCCGACGCGTTGCGGCGCTACTTCTACACGATCGGCCTGCCGGTGGAGTGGCTGGCGACCGCGAAGGCCGGGCTGGCGGTGGCGCAGGAGTCGCAGGACGCGCTCGGCGAGGTGGCGATGCTGTCGTCGCTGGGCACCCTGTACTGGGCGATCGGGCAGCACCGCGTGGCCGCCGACTACTTCCGCCGGGCGATCCCGATCCAGCAGCGCACCGGCGCCGCGCCCGCCGTGGAGGCCGCCGTGCTGGCGAACCTCGGCGCGGTCTGCATCGACGTGGGCGACCTGGAGCAGGCCGCCGGGCACCTGGAACGCGCGCTGGTGATCACCCGGACCATCGGCGCGCTCCAGCAGGAGGGCATCGCCCAGCTCAACCTCGGCGGCGTCTACATGCAGCTCGGGCAGCTCGACCGGGCGGTGTCGTCGTTCGAGGGCGCGCTGGACGTCGGCAACCGGCTGGGCGCGTGGATGACCCAGGCCGACAGCCACCGGGCGCTGGCCGAGGTGCACCTGTTCCTCGGGCAGCCGCAGCGGGCCGCGCAGCTCTACGAGAGGTGCGGGGAGCTGTACGAGCGGGCCGGCGCGCGGCGGTTGGCGCACATCGCGCACGAGGGCTTGGCGTTGACCTACGTGATGCGGGGGCGCTGGACCGAGGCGGAGCACGAGGCCGGGCGGGCGGTGGCGATCGCGCAGGAGCTGGGCAACCTGAAGGGGCTGTGCGACGCGAAGAACGCCCTCGGCGAGGCGTTGTGCGGGCTGGGCAGGCTGGACGAGGCGGTGGAGCACACGACCGAGGCGCTGCGGATCGCCGAGGAGACCGGCTACCCGCTGGGGATCTGCGCGGCCCGGCGCGGCCTCGCGCTGACCCACCGGGCGGCGGGCCGGTGGGACGAGGCGCGGTACTCGGCGAGCCAGGCGCTGGACAGCGCGGTCCGCTACCGGCTGCGGATCGCCGAAGTCGACGTGCTGGCCGTGCTGGGGCGGATCCGGCTCGACCAGGGCGACGTGGCGCAGGCGCTCGACCTGGCGCTGCGGTGCGCGGCGGCGAGCGCGACCACGGGGCAGCGGTTCGTGCAGGCCAGGGCCGCGCACCTGGCCGGTGACGCGCTGGCCGCCCGCGGGGACCTCGCGGGCGCGCGGCGGCACTGGCAGGGCGCGCTGGAGTGGTTCACCGCGATCGGGTCGCCGGAGGCGGACGTCGTCCGGGCATCGCTGGACCGGTGAGGCAGGCTTCCGCCGAGCCGCGCCGGGGACCCGGGCGTTCGGGCGTCGGTGCTCGGGCATCGGATGCCGGGCGTCGGCTGCCGGGGCGTCGGCGACTCGACCGCCGGGTGCTCGGCGTCGAGTGGTCGGACGTCGGCGACTCGACCGCCGGTGCCCGGGGTCGGGTCGTGGTCAGTCGGGCGTGATGATCCGGTCGGCGCGGGCCTTCGTGCCGTCCACGGCGAACCAGCCCCGTTCGAACGCCTGCCAGCGCCGCAGGTGCTCGCGGCTCGCCTCGCCGTCCCGGGCCACGGCCCGGCGCAGCCGTTCCTCCGGGTCGGGCACCTCGACCCAGATCGCCTCGTCCAGCAGCGGCGCGATCGAGCGGCGGGCCGCCGAGACGCCCTCGATGACCAGCACCTCCGGCACCGGCACGCGCACCAGGTCGCCGGGCTTCGGCGAGCCGCCCGTCCAGTCCATGCGCCGGTAGCGGGCCTCGCGGCCGTGCCGGAGCGGGTCGAGGACGTCGGCGACCAGGCGCGGCCACCACGACACCGGGTCGGTCCAGGTGGCGAAGTGGTCCGTGGGCACCACGACCGCGCCCGGCCGCAGGGCCAGGCGCGCCGCGTAGGTCGACTTGCCCGAGCCGGACGGCCCGTCGACCGCGACGATCCTCACATGCTGCGCCGGCCGGACAGGGCCCGGCCGAGGGTCAGCTCGTCGGCGAACTCCAGGTCGCCGCCCATCGGCAGGCCCGACGCGAGCCGGGTGACGGTGAGGCCCGGGAAGTCGCGCAGCATCCGCACCAGGTAGGTCGCGGTCGCCTCGCCCTCGGTGTTCGGGTCCGTGGCGATGATGATCTCCGACACCTCGGTGCCGATCCGGGTGAGCAGCTGCCTGATCCGCAGCTGGTCCGGACCGACGCCCGAGAGCGGGTCGAGCGCGCCGCCCAGGACGTGGTAGCGGCCCTTGAACTCGCGGGTCCGCTCGACCGCCAGCACGTCCTTCGGCTCCTCCACCACGCAGATCAGGCTCAGGTCGCGGCGCGGGTCGCGACAGATGCGGCAGGTCGCCTCGGCCGAGACGTTGCCGCACACGTCGCAGAACACCACGCCGTCCTTCACCTTCTGCAACGCGTCCTGGAGCCGGCCGATGTCGGCCGGGTCCGCGGCGAGCAGGTGGAAGGCGATGCGCTGCGCGCTCTTCGGACCGACGCCCGGCAACCGGCCGAGCTCGTCGATCAAGTCCTGGACGGGCCCCTCGTACATCAGCCGAACAGCTTCCCGAGGCCGCCCAGGTCGTCCATCCCGCCCATGCCGCTGGCCAGCGGGCCCATCTTCTGGGCCGCCAGCTCCTGCGCGGCGCGGTTGGCGTCGCGCACGGCCGCGACCACCAGGTCGGACAGCGTCTCGACGTCGTCCGGGTCGACCACCTTCGGGTCGATGCTCAGGCTCTTCAGCTCACCGCCGCCGGACACGACGGCGGTCACCAGACCGCCGCCGGCGGTGCCGGTGACCTCGGCCTCGGCCAGCTCCTGCTGCGCAGCGGCCAACTGCTGCTGCATCTTCTGCGCCTGCTGGAGGATTTGCTGCATGTTGGGCCCACCGGGTTGCACCGCGGGTTCCTCTCTTCGGGGTCTGCCGCCGTTCGCCAGCGTAGTCGCGTCGATCAGCCCTTCAACGGGCGAGCGCCCAGCTCGTCGGCGAGGAGCTTGAGCACCACGGCCTCCGGGTCGAGCCGCTGGTCGTCCGCGTCGCCCGGCAGGGCCGCCTCGGCCAGCATCTCCTCCTCGTCCACCGGCTCCGGCGGGAGGGGCTCATCGGGCTCCGGGGGCTCGGGGGGCGGCGGGATGTCGTCCGCCGGCGGGCGGCCGGCCGGCGCGGAGCGGTTCGGCTCCGGGCGGCGGGCCTGCGCCTGGCTCGGCCGGGTCGGCGCGGGGCGCTGCGGCTTCTGCGGCGCGGGCCGGGCCGGCGCGACGGCACTCGCCTCGCCGTGCACGCACCGGACCTGCCACGTGCCGCCCAGGACCTGCGCGAACGCGGCGGCGATGGCGTCGGCGTTGCGCGGTTCGGCGAGCCTGCGGGCCAGCGGGGCGGAGGTGTGGGCGAGGGTGACCGTCGTGCCGTCGACGTCGGCGACGGTGGCGTTGGTCAGCATCGCCTCGGTGCTGCGGCTCGCGCCGCGCACCACGCCCAACAGCTCCGACCAGCGACGACGCACCTCGACCGCGTCGATGCCACCGGAGGGCGCCGCCGCCGGGGCGGCGGGTTCCCGGTGCGTCGGCGCGGCGGCCGCCGGGGGCTGCGGCGCGGACGCGGGCCACGCGGCGCTCGGCGAACCGGCGTGCGGCGGCGCGGCGTGCGACGAACCCGTGGGCGCGGCACTCGCGGGACGGGCGTGCGGCTCGGGGGTGTGGGCGGGCGGGGCGCTCGGCGGGGCGGCGCTCGCCGGGGCGGGGTGGGCAGGTGGGGCGGTGTGGGCGGGAGCGCCGGCGTGCGGCGGCGGCGCCGCGTCCGGGGACGGCGCGGCAGCCGGTCGCCCGGTCGACGCCTCCCCGGCGGGCGGCGCGCCGACGGACCTCATCGCGGCCGACTTCAGCACCGGGGGCGCGGGCAGGCCGGCCGGCGTGGCCGGGGCGGGCGCGACCGGGGCCGGCGGCTGGGGCTGCGGCGCGGCCGGCTCGGCGGCGCGTTGGGACGGGCGCTGGAAGCGGGTCTCCGGCGCGGGACCCGCCGACCCGCCGGCGGGCGGACCGTGGCGTTCCAGCTGTTCGACGCGCTGGAGCAGGCCGGACTCGACGTCGCCGACCGACGGCAGCAGCATCCGCGCGGTCACCAGTTCGAGCAGCAGCCGGGGCGCGGTCGAGCCGCGCATCTCGGTCAACCCCTGGTGCAGGATCTCCGCCCACCGGGTGACGGTCGCGGGTCGCGTCGCGTCGCGCTGGGCGAGCATCTTGGCCAGCTCGTCGTCCGGCACGGACACCAGGCCGCGCTCCGCCGCGTCCGGCACGGCGTGCAGCAGCACGAGGTCGCGCAGCCGGTCGAGCAGGTCGGAGGCGAAGCGGCGCGGGTCGTGGCCCGCCTCGACCAGGCGGTCGATGGTGCCGAACACGGCCGAGCCGTCGCCCTGCGCCAGGCCGTCCACCACGTCGTCGATCAACGCCACGTCGGTCACGCCGAGCAGCGCGATCGCCCGGTCGTAGCGCACCCCTTCGGGGCCCGCGCCGGACAGCAGCTGGTCCATCACCGACTGCGTGTCCCGCGCCGACCCGCCGCCCGCGCGGATGACCAGCGGGAACACCGACGGCTCGACCGCCACGCCCTCCGCCGCGCAGTTGCGCTCCAGCAGCGCCCGCATCGAGCTCGGCGGGATCAGCCGGAACGGGTAGTGGTGCGTGCGCGAGCGGATGGTGGGCAGCACCTTGTCCGGCTCGGTGGTCGCGAAGATGAAGATGAGGTGCTCGGGCGGCTCCTCCACGATCTTCAGCAGGGCGTTGAAGCCCTGCGTGGTGACCATGTGGGCCTCGTCGATGATGAACACCCGGTACCGCGACTCGGCCGGCGCGTAGAACGCCTTGTCGCGCAGCTCGCGGGCGTCGTCCACGCCGCCGTGGCTGGCCGCGTCCAGCTCGACCACGTCCACGCTGCCCGGCCCGTTGGGCGCGAGGCCGACGCACGAGTTGCACTCGCCGCACGGGTCCGGCGTCGGCCCGTTCACGCAGTTGAGGGAGCGCGCCATGATGCGGGCGCTGGACGTCTTGCCGCAGCCGCGCGGCCCGGAGAACAGGTACGCGTGGTTGACCCGGCCCGCTGCCAGGGCGGTGCGCAGCGGCTCGGTGACGTGCTCCTGCCCGACGACCTCGCCGAAGGTCGCCGGACGGTACTTGCGGTAGAGGGCGAGCGCCACGTCGGCGACCTTACCGGGAGGGTCCGACAACGAAAGGGGACCCCGTGCACCCACCAGAGCCCGCTTATCCTTGCTGCCTTCCGGCCCTGGGGAGGTTCGCGAGATGTGTGCCGCACGAGGTCCGCGTCCAGTGTAGCCGGTCGCCTTCCGACCGTAACCCGGGCCTCACCTGAGCGGTCGGCGGCACCCCTACGATGATCGCCGCGAGAGCGCAAGGGGTGTCACCCGGACGTGCAGTTCCGTCGACGATGCCGGCGCGTTCCAACCAGGACTGCGCCCTCGCCGAATCGACCGCACGACAGGGAGGCGGGCAGTCCCGTGGCCGACCAGGCTTCGCAGGTGACCGCGAAGAGATCCGTGACCTACATCTTCCCGATCTACAACGAAGCGGAGAACATCGCGCTCCTGCACAGCACGGTCTCCGAGGTGGTCCGGCCCCTCGCCGATCGCTACGACGTCGGCTTCATCTACGTCAACGACGGCAGCCGCGACGACTCGCTCACGCGGTTGCACGAGGTGGCGACGCGCGACGACCGCGTCACGGTGATCGACTTATCGCGCAACTTCGGCCACCAGATGGCGGTCACCGCGGGACTGGACCTGGTCGACGCGGACGCGGTGATCATCATGGACAGCGACATGCAGGACCCGCCGCGGGTCAGCCTGGAGCTGATCGCGAAGTGGGAGGAGGGCTACGACGTCGTCTACGCCCAGCGCCGCTCCCGCCGGGACAGCTGGTTCAAGCGCGTCACGGCGAGCGCCTTCTACCTGGTCCTCCAGAAGATCGCCTCGATCGACATCCCGCGCGACACCGGCGACTTCCGGCTCATCGACCGCAAGGTGGTCGACGAGCTGCGCAAGTTCCGCGAGCGCGACCGCTTCCTGCGCGGGCTGGTGAGCTACGTCGGGTTCCGGCAGACCGGGGTGCTGTTCGACCGCGACGACCGGCACGCGGGCACGACCGGCTACCCGCTCGGCAAGATGCTGCGGTTCGCCGCCGACGGCATCCTGGGCTTCTCCGTGGCGCCGCTCAAGCTCATCAGCCGCATGGGCTACGCCATCTCGTTCCTCAGCTTCCTCGGCATCCTGTACGCGGCGGGGGTCAAGGTCCTCGCGCCGGAGACCGCCGTCCCCGGCTGGGCGTTCCTCACCATCGCGATGTTCTTCCTCGGCGGCATCCAGATCGTCATGCTGGGCGTGCTCGGCAGCTACGTCGGCCGCACGTACGCGCAGTCCCAGGGCCGACCGCTCTACACGGTGGCCAACGTCTTCACGGCGCCCTCGCGCGACCTGACCGAGCAGCCCTACGCCCTGACCGAGTCGAGCGGATCGCGGTGAAGGGGTCCACCGCGACCAAGCTCCGGTTCGGCGTGGTGGGTGCGGCGAACACGCTGGTCGACCTCGTCGGCTACACCGCCCTGGTGCTCGCGGGCCTGCCGGTGTTCGTGGCCAACCTGCTGTCCACCTCGGCCGGCATGGCGTTGAGCTTCACCCTGAACCGGTCGTACACCTTCCGGTCCGACGGCGGGGACGTGCGCCGCCAGCTGTCCCTGTTCGTCCTGGTCACCGCGTTCGGCCTGTGGGTCCTGCAACCCCTGGTGATCCTCGCCACCGGCGCGGCGCTCGACGGCCCTCCCGACCCGGCGGGCGTGGTCGCGCCCAAGCTGGCGGGTCTCGTCGTCGGTTTCGCGTGGAACTACACGCTCTACAGCAGGGTCGTCTTCAAGCGAGGGGATGCCGCGCCATGACCGCTCAGGTCGAGTCCTCGGCGACGTCGGCCGTGGACGCGGGATCACCGGAGGTGACGGTCGCCGCGACCGCGGGACCGGTGGCGGACCGACGCCCGTCACGGGCGCGCCGCGCGCTGTCCTCCGACTGGGCCCGGACGTTCGCGCTGGTCTTCGCCTGGCACGCGGTGCTCACCGCGGTCGCCGTGCTGTTCCAGGGCGCCCTGCCGGTCGACGAGGGGTACCCGGTCCGGGTCCTCGGACCGGACGCCACCCTGCTGTCGCACACGTTCCGGTGGGACTCGGAGAGCTTCGGCAACATCGCCGACGGCGGCTACGTCGACCCGCGGGCGCCGTGGCTGACGGCGTTCTACCCGGTCTTCCCGCTCCTGGTGTGGCTGGTGCAGGCCGCGACGTTCGGGCTGCTCGGCCCGCTCGCGGCCGGCATGGCGGTGAACGGCGTCGCGACGTGGCTCGCCGCCACCGCGCTGCTGCGGATCGCCCGCCACTTCCCCCTGCGCGAGAGCGCCGCCTGGCTGGTGGTCGTGGCGTTCCTCACCGCGCCCGCCGCGTTCTTCCTGCACGCGTTCTACAGCGAGGCGGTCTTCTGCGCCCTCGGGTTCTGGGCGTACCTGTTCGCGCTGCGCCGCCGCTGGGGGTGGATGGCCCTGTGCCTGGTGCCGCTGACCGCCACCCGGATCACCGCGGCCCTGTTCGTGGGCCTGTGCGCGCTGGAGTTCTTCCGCTCCCGCGAGTGGCGGCCGCGCGGGCTGCTGTCCTGGCGGTTGCTGCTGTTCCCCGCCGCCTTCCTGGGCTTCGCGCTGTACGCGCTGCACCTGTGGCTGGTCAAGGACGACGCGCTGGCGATGATGCACGCCTACGACGGGGTGGCTTCGTGGGCCTACCACGTGCTGAACCCGAACATCGTCGCGACGCTCTCCGACGAGGTGTCGACCTCGTGGCGGGCGCTCGCGTCCGGTCACCCGGACGGGTGGCAGCTGATGAGCCACATCCTGCCGCTGACCGGCTTGGCGGTGCTGGTGGCGGCCTCGGTCTACGTGGTCGTGGCGCTGCGCCGGGACGGCCTGCCGCTGGCGGGGTTCGGGCTCGCGTCGTTCGTGATGCTCACGCTGAACAGCAACGTGGTGTCGGTGCACCGCTACCTGGTGCCGTGCCTGGTGATCTACCTCGCGATGGTGCTGGCGGCCGAGCGGAGGCCCGCCCTCCGCCCCGTGCTGCACGGCTCGCTGTACGCGTCGACGCTCGTGCAGGGGTCGATCTACCTGCTGTTCGTGGCGGGGTTCTGGGCGGGCTGACCCCTCAGCCCGCCAGCGCGGCGGTGAACAGGGGGACCGCGTGGTCCAGGGCGTACGCCATGCCCAGCGACGAACCGCTGGAGAAGGCGTTGACCAGGTCCTCGTCCTCGAGCACCAGCGCGTTGGCGGGCACCAGCGGGTTGGCCTTCAGCGCGGACGCGTCGCCGCCGATCGGGAACAGCACCGTCAGGTCGGCGGCGAGCAGGTCCAGCCGCTCGGCGGAGATGTCGACGTAGAAGGTGCCGGACGCGAGGTCCTCGACGTCCTGCCGCGGCGTGAAGCCGATGGCCTTCATGAAGTCGGTGCGGGCGTCGCCGGACACGTACGCGCCGAACTTGCCGTCGAAGTACGCGCCGACGACGGTGGTCCTGCCCTCGAACTTCCGGTTCGCGGCGAACTTCGCGTCCAGGTCGGCGATGATCCTCTCGCCCTCGGCGACCTTGCCCAGCGCCTTCGCGACCATCTCCACCTGCTGCCGCCACGACGTGCCGTAGGGGATGACGTCCTTCGGCGCGCCGATCGTGGGCGCGATCTTGGACAGCGTCTCGTGCTTGCGCTCGTCGTTGTCCGACCGGGTGTTGAGGATGAGGTCGGGCTGGAGCGCGGCGACGGCCTCGTAGTCGATCTCCGTGGTGCCGAGCAGCGTCGGGGCCTGCTCGTAGAGGCCCTCCGCCCACGGCCCGACGCCCTTGCCGCCGAACCCGAGCCAGTCGCTCGCGCCCACCGGCCGCACCCCCAGGGCCAGCGCGGTCTCGGCGTCCGACCAGCCCAGCGCGACCACCCGCGTGGGCGGCTCCTCGACCGTCACGGGACCGAACCGGGTGTCGACCGTCACCCCGGCGGCGGCCGGTTCGGGTTCGGGTTCGCCCCCGCCGCAGGCGGCCAGGAGCAGGGCGGACAGCAGCACCACGAGACCACGCTTCATTAGGCAAGCCTAACCGAACCCATAGGCGACCGATGGAGCCGACCACCCGTTTTGGGAGCCGCACGGCACCTCCGTTAGACTCCGCCACGGAGGATTCGCATAGCGGCCTAGTGCGCACGACTGGAAATCGTGTTGGGTTAACCCCCTCACGGGTTCAAATCCCGTATCCTCCGCAGACCAGTGCCCCGGTCGCCCACAGGCGACCGGGGCACTGTCTCGTCCGGCCGTGCAACGTGCGCGCCACCCCGGGGCGTTCAAGCCAGTGATCGACCGATTACCGGGAGGAACGTCCATGAGGATCGTCAAGACGGTCGCGGTGGCGGCGCTGGCCGCTTCGGGTCTGCTCGCGGCCGGCGCCGCGGCGCTCGCCCAGCCGGCGGCCGAGGTCGGCGCGAGCGGGCCGCCGGCGTACGAGGCCACCGCGTGGCACGACGTCAACGTCCGGATCTGCCCCTCCACGGCGTGCCTGCCGGCGGCGGGCAGCCCGGTCCGCGCGGGCACGACCGTGGGCGCGTACTGCTGGGCGCACGGCGAGTCGATCACCGACTACGGCTACACCAACGACGTCTGGCTGAACATCGGCAGGCAGGACGGCGGCACGCAGTGGTCGAGCGCCGTCTACTTCGTCGGTGACGAGTACGCCGACCTGCCCGCGGACGCGGAGTGCGCCGACGTGCCCACGCCGCCGACGACCACCCGGCCCGCGCCCACGGCCACTCCCGCGCCAGCCCCGACGGCCACGCCCGCGCCGACCGTGACCGCAGCGCCCACGGTGTCGCCCGTGCCGACCGCGTCGCCGGCGCCCACCGCGACCGCCGTGCCCACGGCCGCGCCCGCGCCGGCCGTGCTCGCGCCCGCGCGGGGCTGATGCGCGGAAGCCCCCTCGGACTCGCGTCCGAGGGGGCTTCCCGCTGCCCGGGTCAGTGCCGGGGCAGGTGCTCCACGATGTCCTCCACGAGGAACACCAGCCGGTCGACCTGCGCGTTGCCCGTGCTCGGGCGCAGCTTCACGACCTGCGGGTCGTGGTCGCTGGCCTGGTCGGCGAACTCGGCGTTGACGTGCACCACGTCGTACCGGTACCGGGTGATGTTCGCGCTGATCAGGATGTGGTCGAGGGTCTGCGAGTTGCCCTCGAACACGTAGCTGTAGCGCTCGGCCGCGGGCAGGGTGTCCATCAGGGCCACCACGTCGCCGTTGCCGGTCAGGGCCCGGACCACCGGCGAGAACTGGTAGTCGTTGATGTCGCCCGCGAGGACCACGTTGGCCCCCTTGTCGACGGCCTTCACCTGGTCCACGAACCCGCGCAGCAGCGCGGCCTGCTGGGCGCGCTGCACCTCGGAGCTGCGCACCGGCTCCTGGTAGCGGCCGTGCATGGCCTGGTCGCCGCCCTTGGAGTTGAAGTGGTTCGCGACCACGAACACCGTGCGGCCGCGGAACTTGAACTCGCCGGCCAGCGGCTTGCGGCTGCTGTTCCACGCCGGGTCGGCGGGCGCGATACGGCCCGGCGACACCGACAGGGCGGCCCGGCCGTGCTGCTTGACGACGGACACCGCGGTGGTGGCGTCGCCGCCCGGCCGGTCCACGAAGGACACCCGGGCGGGGTTGAACAGGAACGCCACGCGGATGTTGCCGCCGGGCTCGCCGCCGTCGGCCTTGTTCACGGGGTCGATCTGGCGCCACTGGTAGCGGGGGCCGCCCGCGGCCGCGATGGCGTCGGTGAACCGGGTGAACGTCGCGTCCGCGGCCACCGTGCCGTCGTCGGTCGCGCCGTTGTTGTCCTGGATCTCCTCCAGCACCACGACGTCCGGGCTCCTGAGGTTCGCCACCACGGCCGCGGCGAGGCGGTCGAACTTGGCCTGGTCGTTGGAGGCGGCCAGGTTCTCCACGTTGTAGGTGGCCACCGACAGCTCGTAAGCGCGCTGCGGGTCCGTGACCTCGGGGGTGATGCCGCCGGGGACGTGCTCGCCGACCGACTTCGTGGCCAGGGTGTAGCCGCCGAAGTTGGTGTACTCGACGTTGCCCGCGGTCGCGCCGCGCCACACGTCGCCGACGTTGCTCACCGGCGGCGTGGCGGAGCCGGCCTTGACCTTGATCCGGCTGCTGTTGGGCTGGTCGTAGCCGAGGTAGATCGTGCCGCCGCGGGCGGTCGGGTTCTGGGTCGGGTTGGTGGTGATCCACGTCTCGCCGAAGCTGTTCGTGGGGCCGACCACGCGGGCGTCGGCCACCTGGACGTACATGCCCTCGCGGGACTCGTAGTAGTCCTGGCCGTAGGTCGCCGGGTCGAGCGGGAGGGCCTCGATGCTGCCGCCGTTCGCGGTGGGCAGGTAGCCCGCCGGCGGGTTCAGCACCTCCGGCGCGGGCAGGGCGTTGCCCTTGGACCTGACCGTGACGGTCGCGCCGGTGATCTCGGTGAGCGTCTGGTTGGAGTTGCTCGCCGCGTCGCCGCCCGGCCGGTACTCGGCGACGGTGCCGGAGACCAGCACCTCGTCGCCCGGCTCGACGGTCGGGACCAGGCCCGCGGTGTAGACGAACACGCCCTCGCTGGTGCGCGGGTCGTCGTCCGGGGCGGTGTCCTGGATCCAGAAGCCGCGGTCGCCGGTGTCGCGGGTCGCGGTGACGACGCCCGGCACGCCGGCGACCTTCTGGCCGAGCAGCGGCGAGACGCGGGTCGTGCCCTGGATGTCGCGGATGCGCTTGTCGCCGGGCTGGGGCTCCGGGTCCGGGTCGGGTCCGCCGGGGCCCTGGCCCTTCGAGTTGACCGGGGTCGGCGCGCCGACGGTGAAGTCGACCGAGTTGTTGTCGGTGTCGGTCAGCGCCGCGCGGGCCGCCGAGGTGGTGTTGCTCAGGTTGGCCGTCGGCGTGGTCTCCCGCACGACCGTGGCCGAGCCGTAGCCGACGAGGTCGCGCACGCGCGGGTCGGCGGCGCAGTCCGCGGCGGTCTTGCAGGTCAGCGGCGTGGTCGCGGTGACCAGGGCGATCGTGCCGCCCGTGCCGCTCATCGCGATCGTGCCGGCGACGTCCGGCGCGGGCAGCTCGACCGTGCCGCCCGCCCCCTTGGCCTCCGCGACGAGGAACCGCCCGCCGGCCGCGATCGACCCCGTCAGCGGCGTGACCTGCCACTGGCTCCCGGCGCCCGGGTTCGCCGGGAGGTACTGCACGCTCCAGCCGTTCACGGCGACCGGCGCGGCGCTCGCGTTGCCCAGCTCGACGAAGTCCTGGGTCAGGGTGGCGCCGGAGTTGCCGCCACCGCCGTAGACCTCGGCGATGAGGGCGTCCTGGCTCGGGGCCGCGTGGATCGGCGTCACGAGGGCGAACGACACGGCCGAGGCGGCGGTGACCGCCAGTCCGACGCGGAGCGGGGTAGGTCTCAACGGATCCTCCGTAGTGGGCGGGTGCGCGCATCCTCCCCGGATCGAGTGAACGGCGGAAGACACCGTCACTAACGGTTGACCATTACCCGTCCTCGAACGTGTGTTCGAACGTAGGGTAGGGTCATGGCCGTGCCTCCCGGTGGCCCTCCCAGCGCCGGTCCGGGCACGCCACGCACCACAGGGGCGCCGACCCGGACCTGACGAGGCCCGGCTCGGCGCCCGTGCGCGCGGTGGACGTGCCCGCGACCCGGACCACCCGTCTCGACGCGCGGAGCCGTCGTTCACACCGCAGCGGACCCGCCGTGCCGCACCGACGGGGCACCTTCGGGTTCCCGCACATGGCAACTCCGCGCCACGCCGACCGTTCCACCTGCGATCCGCCGCGCGACGGACCCACCGCCCGCACCGCTCCCGACGACCTGCCACCCGGACGTGGACCACGAGCCGCTTCCACCGCGTCGAGGGCCATGGCCACCGGGAATGCCGCCGAACGCCAGAGCCCCGGTTGCCGTGATCGGCAACCGGGGCTCTGAGCAGCGGTGGCGGTGGGATTTGAACCCACGGAGGCTTGCACCTCACACGCTTTCGAGGCGTGCTCCTTCGGCCGCTCGGACACGCCACCGCCGAGAACAATACAAGACCGCCGACTGGTCACCCAACGGGGGGCCGCGAACGGCGTCGGCGCTGGTCAGGGGCGTGGGTGGGTCAGAGGTCGGCGAAGAAGGACTCCAGCAGGGCGGCGCAGCGGCGTTCGAGGACGCCGCCGACCACCTCGGGGCGGTGGTTGAGGCGGCGGTCGCGGACGACGTCCCACAGGGAGCCCACCGCGCCGGTGCGGGGTTCCCAGCAGCCGAAGACGACGCGGTCGACGCGCGCCAGGACCAGCGCGCCCGCGCACATCGTGCACGGCTCCACGGTCACGGCCAGGGTGCAGCCGGTCAGGCGCCAGCCGTCGCCGTGGGCGGCGGCGGCCGCGCGGAGGGCCAGCACCTCGGCGTGCGCGGTCGGGTCGCCGAGGGCTTCGCGGGCGTTGCAGGCCCTGGCCAGCTCGGCCCCGTCCGGGCCGTAGACGACCGCGCCGATCGGGATGTCCCCGGTCCGGGGCGCCTCGGCGGCGACCGCCAGCGCGGCCTCGACCATCGCCTCGTCGGACGCGTGGCTGATCACGCCGGCCCGCCCGTCACGCCTGGATGCTGTCCAGGAGCTTGGTGAACTCGTCGCCGAAGCCGCACCGCTGCGCGATCATCTGCAGCTGCTCGTCCGGGTACAGGTCCACCTCGTCCACGATCACCTGCATCTCGTGCTGCGGCATGCCGAGGTCGGCCAGCACGGCGAGGTCGCCCTCCGGCCACAGCTCCTCGTCCTCCTCGTCCGGCGGGTCGACCCGCAGCAGGTCGAGGACGTCGGCGGCGATGTCGTAGTCCAGCGCCGCCGCGGCGTCGGACAGCAGCAGGGACACCCCGCCGGGCACCGGGCGCAGGATGATGAAGAACTCGTCGTCCACCGCCAGCAACCCGAAGACGGCACCCGTCGAGCGCAGTTGGCGCAGCTCCGTGATCGCCGCGTCGAGCTCGGACAACGCCGAGCTGTCCATCTTGCTGCACCGCCACCGGCCGTCCTCACGAACCACCGCGACAGCGAAGCCGTTGACCGGCTCCTGGTGTGCCATGTGCACACCGTAGGGCCACACCGACGCACCCGGTAGCACGGGGGCCTCGGCCGCAGGCACGCGGGGCCGGGCGATGCCACTATCGAGGGATGAGCACAACTCTGCCGAACGCACAGACGACCGCCCCCGAGCCCCGGTTCACGGGCCTGGTGGAGGCCGCCCGAGCCCTCCAGCCCAGGACAGTGGCGTTGCGACGGCAGGTGCACCGGCACCCCGAGCAGGGCCTGGAGCTGCCCGCGACCCAGGCCGCGATCCGGCACGCGCTGTCCGGCCTGCCGGTCGAGGTGACCACCGGGACGTCCAGCAGCTCGGTCACCGCGGTGCTGCGCGGCGGCAAGCCGGGGCCGACGGTCCTGCTGCGCGGCGACATGGACGCGCTGCCGCTGCGGGAGGAGACCGGCCTCGCCTACGCCTCCGAGGTCGACGGCACCATGCACGCCTGCGGCCACGACACGCACGTCGCGATGCTCGCCTCCGCCGCGCGCCTGCTCTCGTCACGCCGCGAGGCGCTGGCCGGCCAGGTCGTGTTCATGTTCCAGCCCGGCGAGGAGGGCCTGCACGGGGCCAGGCACATGCTCGACGAGGGCGTCCTCGACGCGGCGGGCACGCCGGTGGAGAAGGCGTTCGCCCTGCACATCACCTCCACTCTCCAGTCGGGGGTCGTCGTCTCCCGGCCCGGCCCGACGATGGCCTCGGCCGACACCTTCCACATCACCGTCCGGGGCCGCGGCGGGCACGGCGGCATGCCGCACGACGCGATCGACCCGGTGCCGCCCGCCGCCGCGATGGTCGGCGCGCTGCAGACGATGGTCGCCCGGCGGGTCAGCGTGCACCACCCGGCCGTGGTCACCATCGGCCACATCACCGCGGGCACGACGACCAACATCATCCCGGAGACGGCGCTGGTCGAGGGCACCATCCGGACGCTCTCGGAGGACACCAGGGCCCTGGTGCACCGCGAACTCCGGCAGGTCGTCACCCACGTCGCCGCCGCCCACGGCTGCACGGCCGAGGTCGACGTCGTGCCGGGCTACCCCGTCACGGTGAACGACGAGGTGGTCGGCCCGCACGTGCTCGACATCGCCGCGGCGGCGCTCGGCCCGCGCTGGGCGTCGTACATGGAAGACCCGCTGATGGGCGCGGAGGACTTCTCCTACGTGCTGCAACGGGTGCCGGGCGCGATCTCCTTCCTGGGGGCCTGCCCGCGCGGGGTCGAGCTGGCCGAGGCGGAGCCGAACCACTCGAACCGGGTGCTGTTCGACGAGGCGGCCATGGAGCACGGGGTCGTCCTCTACGCCGCGTTCGCGTTGGACGCCCTGCGGTAGGCCGAAGCCGGGAACGGGACGGGGTCGGGGCCGTGGTGGTGTTCACGGCCTCGACTCTCCTCGCGGGGACGGGGTCGGGCGAGGGTCGTTCCGCGATCTGTGGACAACTCCCGGGCCTGTGGACGGGTAGGGGGTCGGGGCCCGCGCCGGCAGGATGAGCGCCGTGCGAAGCGTCTGCGTGGTCGGGCTCGGGTTGATCGGTGGTTCGGTGTTGCGCGCGGCGGCCGCCGCGGGCCGCGTGACCTGGGGCGCGACCGCTTCGCCGGCCGACGCCGAGGCCGCGCGCCAGGACGGCCACGACGTCGTCGACCTCCCCGGGGCGCTCGAACGCGCGCGTGAGCGGGACGCGCTCGTCGTGGTCGCCGTCCCGCTGCCGGCTGTGGAGGAAGTGCTGCGGGCGCTCCCCGACGGCGTCCGGCTCACCGACGTGGTGAGCGTGAAGGGCCCGGTCGCCGACCTGGTCCGCCGGGTCGCGCCGCACGCCCGGTACGTCGGCGGGCACCCCATGGCGGGCACGTCCGCCTCCGGCTGGGCCGCGGGCCGCGCCGACCTCTTCGCCGACGCCGCCTGGGTCGTCACCGCCGAGGACGACGCCGACCCCGACGTCCTCACCGACGTCATGGAGCTGGCGCTGGCCGCGAAAGCGCACGTCGTGCCCACGAGCGCGGCGGAGCACGACGCCGCGGTGGCCCGCATCTCCCACCTGCCGCACCTGCTGGCCGCCGTGTTGGCGAGCGTCGGCGCGGACGGCGGACCGCTGGCCCTCGCCCTGGCCGCGGGCTCGTTCGGCGACGGCACGCGCGTCGCGGGCAGCCGCCCCGAACTGGTCCGCGCGATGTGCGAGGGCAACCGCGGCGCGCTGCTGGACGCCGTGGACGACGCGCTGGGCCGGCTGGGCGCGGCCCGCGGTTCGCTCGCGTCGACCGGCGGCCTGGCCAAGACCATCGAAGCCGGTCACGCCGCGCGCCGGGCGCTGGTCGACCGGCCCACGCTCACCGACCTGACCATCGACCTCACCGCCCCCGACGCGCGGCGGTCCCTGCGCGAGCTGGGTGCGCGCGGAGGTCGGATCGTTGCGCTGAACGGCTCAACCGCGCTCGCACTCACCCCATAGGGTGCAGCGGTGGAGCGTCGCAGACTCATCGCCGTGATCGGGGGCCTCGCCCTCCTGGGCGGCGCGGTGGTGCTGCTGCGCAACGAATCCGCTCCCCCGCTGCCGGAGACCTACGAGCGGTTCCTGGCCGAGGGCGTCGAGTACGTCCCCGACACCCAACGCGTGACCGCGCCCACCGACCTCCGGCTGACCGCGCTGGACCGCACGAGCCTGCGCGCGGGCTGGACGGCCGCGGACGGCCTCGGCCACGGCGGCTTCGAGGTGCGCTGGAACGGCCACAGCCGCCTGGTCCGCGGCACCGGGACCGAGCTGACCGACCTGGACGCGAACGCCGACGTGCGGGTCGAGGTGCGCGCCCTCGACGCGCTGGGCGGCCGGACCGGGCCCGCCACCGCCGAGGCCGTGCCGCGGCTGGCCTACGACGAGACCTGGATGGACGGCCTGGTGGTGCCGGTCGACGTGTTCGACGGGCCCGAGGCGCTCACCCCGCGCCGGTGGCGGGTCTTCGACGGCGGCGACCCCCGCTGCCTGGGCCTGCGCCCGTTCAACGGCCGGCGGGTGGAGGTCGGCTGCGACGCCGTGGACCTGCAGTCCAACGTGCCGCTGCGGTTGCGCCCGCCCGGACCGGACGGCGCGATCGGCCGGGTCCTGCTCACCACCGACGGCCCGATCGGGACGCGGTCGGAACAGGGCCAGGGCCAGGGCGAGATGCTGATCGCCCTGCTGCCCGAGCCCGCGCACGACCTCGGCCTGCTGGGCCGGTCGTTCCCGCCGGACGCCGTCGTCCTGCGGGTCACGCCGTTCGGCGCGCAGTTCGTCCGGGGTGACGACGAGAGCGTCGAGACGTTCGGCACCTACCCGCCGCCGACCCGGGGCGTCCGCCACCGCTGGGAGCTGCGCGTCATGCCCGACGCGGTCGTGGCGCTCCGCGACGGGATCGCGGTGGCGAAGGCGCCGGCGACGCTGCCCTGGCGTGCGGCCCGGGTGCGGCTGGCGTTCCGGCAGGCGTCCGGCACCCTGCTGGACTCGTTCGGCATCGGCGGCGCGGCCGGCCACCCCGAGCCGGGGTCCGTGGTCCCGCTCGGCCCCGGCACGGAGGAGGGCGGCGCGACCTCGCTGGGCAACGTGGCGGACTCACGGCTCGCGGGCGCGACCTCGGTGCGCGTGGTCGCGTCCGTGGTCGCCGAGCGCGCCGCGCCGATCACCGTCGAACTGGGCTCGCGGTCCGCGCCCGCGCTGCCCCTGCAACCCGACCGCGCGCTGGACTCGAACCGCCCGTCCGCCTTCTACGCCGACTTCCCGCTGCCCGCCCCGGAGCGCAACCCCGAGGTCAGGCTGCGCTCCGACGTCCGCGTCACCGCCTTCCAGGCGCACGCCGTGGTCGCCGACGGCCCGGACGCCCGCCCGCCCGTGCCCCGGCTCGCCGACCGCGCGTCGCCCGGTCCGGCCGTGCCGACGCCCGCGGTGTCCGTGGTGCACGAGACGTCCGAGGGCGCGGAGTTCCCGCGCGAGGGCAAGGTGCGGTTGACCGTGGAACTCGCCGACGCCGACGCCGGCGAGGTCGCCGCCGTGCGGGGGGTCGAGGTGGACCTCGACGGCGAGCGGATCGCCACCCTGCCCACGAACGGCTCGGCGGGCGGCCGGCACGAGTTCCTGGTCGACCTCGCCGACCTGTCGAGCGGGCGGCACGAGTTCGACGTGCGGGTGCGGCCGGTCGACGGAGGGCTCGGCGTGCGGTCGGCCCGGCAGGCGTTCCAGATCCGCCCGCTGTAGGGGCCGGCCGGCCGTTCTTGGTCTCGGCTCGGCAACGACGCGGTGATCCGCGTCACGACGACACCTAACTTGACCCCATGCGACGTCGTCGGATCGCCCTCATCGCCGCCGGGGTGGTGCTGTTCGCCGGGGTGATCGCCGCGCTGCGGTCCACCGGGATCGGCGACCCCGTCACCGCGACGAGCACGTCCGCGCCGCCCCCGACGTCGCTCGCCCCGTACGCGGCCGAGGGCGTGCTGGTCCCGACGGCGGGACCGCTGCCCGAGTCGCCGCGCGGGCTGACCGTGACGTCCGGGCCGCGCCGGCTGCAGCTGCGGTGGTCCGGCGACGCGCCGGGGTACGAGGTGCGCTGGGGCGACGGCCGCTCCCGCCTGATCACCGAGCCCGTCACCCAGATCGACGGGCTCGAGGACGAGCGGATGTACGAGGTCCAGGTGTCCGCGGTGGACGCGTTCGGGCAGCGTTCCGCGCCCGCGAAGGCCACCGGCACCCCGCACGCGTCGCCGGACCGCGACTACGCGCTGGAGGACCGGTTCGACCAGCCCGACGCGCCCGACCCGAGGCGGTGGCGGTTGGCGTCGCGGGGCAACTGCGCCCGCGCCACGCCCGGTCGGGACGACGACGGACGGCGCCTGGTGCTCGGCAACAACTGCGCGGCGGCCCCGGCGACGTTGCGGTCGCGCACGCCGTTCGTGCTGCGCGACGCCGACGAGCTGGGCCGGTTCGTGGTGGACACCGACGCGCCCGGCGGTGACGGCGAGCTGATGCTCGACCTCGTGCCGGGGCCGGTGTCGCTGGTCAGCGGCGACGCGCTGCCGCCGGACTCGGTGCGGCTGCGGGTGGCGACGGGCGCCGGGGCGACGTCGGTGCAGGTGGTCGTGCCCGCCGGGACGCCGACCTCGGTGGTGCGCCCGCTGCCCGCGTTGGAGACCGGGATCAGCCACCGGTGGGAGCTGGTGCTGCGGCGCGACGGGGTGCGGGTGCTGTTCGACGGCGACGTGGTGGCGACCAGCCCGGCGGTGCCGGCGTGGCGCGAGGCGACCGCGCTGGTGTCGGTCGCCGGGCCGACCGGGCAGCGCGCGGCGGTCGACCTGATCGCGTTCGACGCGGCGGCGGCGACCGCGCCCCCGTGGGTGCCGGGGCCGCAGGTCGAGGTGCTGGTGGCGGTCGAAGCGCCCGCGACCGCGGCGTCGACCCCGTTGCCGGGCGTCACGGGCGGGCAGTTGCGGATGGCGCTGCTGCACACCGACGCGTCACCGGAGGCGCCGCGGTTCAGCGTGTCGGTGGCCGGGGTCGTGGTGCCGCTGCGGGCCGCGATGGACGGTGCGCCGTGGCGGGCCGGCGTGGCCTACCCGGTGGTGGCGGACCTGCCTGCGGAGGCGCTGCGGGTCGGGCCGTCGGGGAAGCTCGCGGTCACCCTGCTGACCGGGCTGCGGGTGCAGGCCACGCACGTGGACCTGGAGTTGAGCGGGTCGTCCACCGGCACGCCGGGCCCGGCCCCCGCGCCGCCGCACGGCGACGAGCCCGAACTGGCCCGGGTGAACGGCACGGTGCTCGACGCGAGCGGCCGGACCGTGCCCGAGGGCGCGGCGGTGCAGCGCGGGCGGATGGTGTTCGACCTGGCGCTGGAGGGCCGGCCCGGCGTGGCGTTGGCGGGGTTGGCCGGGTTCAGCGTGCGGGTGGACGACGACCGGGTGGCCGTGGTGCCGACCGCGGCGGGCGGGCCGGGGATCGCCGGGAAGTACCGGTTCGCGCTGAACACCGGCGGCCTGTCGCCCGGGCCGCACATGATCGAGGTGCGGCTGTTCGGCACGTCCGCCGAGACCCGCCCCACCTCGGCCTACATCCCGTTCTTCGTCGGCCGGTGAGAGGATGGGCGCATGTCGCGCCCCCTCCTCCTCGACGCCGCCCGCACCCCGTTCGGCCGCTACCGCGGCGGGTTGTCGGGCGTGCGGGTGGACGACCTCGCCGCGCTGCCGATCGTGGAGCTGCTGCGGCGGCACCCGTCGCTCGACCCGGCGTCGATCGACGACGTGCTGCTCGGCAACACCAACGGCGCGGGCGAGGAGAACCGGAACATCGGGCGGATGGCCGCGCTGCTGGCCGGGCTGCCGACGTCCGTGCCCGGCGTGGCGGTGAACCGGCTGTGCGCGTCCGGCGGCGAGGCGATCGTGCAGGCCGCGCGGGCGCTGGCGCTCGGCGACGCGTCGCTGGTGATCGCCGGTGGCGTGGAGGGCATGACGCGGGCACCGTTCGTCGTGCCGCGGCCGGACCGGCCGTTCGCCGACCGGTTGGAGCCGGTGTCGACGGCGCTCGGGTGGCGGCTGGTGAACCCGCGGATGAAGGCGGAGTGGACCGTGCCGCTGGGGCGTGCGGCGGAGGACGTCGCGGTGGCGCTGGGGATCACCCGCGAGCAGATGGACCAGTTCGCGCTGCGGTCGCACCGGCGGGCGTCGGCGGCGTGGGACGCGGGCGTGCACGACGGGTTCGCGTTCCCCGTGCAGCTGCCGGAGGGCGCGCCCGTGCGGCGGGACGAGTCGGTGCGGCCGGAGACGTCGGCGGACAAGCTGGCGAAGCTGAAGTCGGCGTTCTCGGAGGGCGGGCCGGTGACCGCGGGCAACTCGTCGCCGCTGAACGACGGCGCGGCGGCGGTGCTCATGGGGTCGGAGGAGGTCGCGGCGTCGCTGGGCATCACGCCGCTGGGCGAGTTCCTGGGGTCGGCCGTGACGGCGGAGGACCCGCAGCGGTTCACGCTGGCCCCGGTGTCGGCGATCCGGAAGCTGCTGGGGCGGTTGCGGATCGAGTCGGCCCAGGTGGACCTGTGGGAGATCAACGAGGCGTTCGCGGCGATGGCGCTGTCGGTGCTGCACCACCTGCCCGAGGTGGACCGGGAGAAGGTGAACGTGCACGGCGGGGCGATCGCGTACGGCCACCCGCTGGGCGCCTCCCTGCCGCGCGTGATCGTGGACCTGTGCCGGCACCTGCGGGCGCGGGGCGGTGGCCTGGGCGTGGCGGCGGCGTGCGTCGGCGTGGGTCAGGGCATGGCGGTCGCCGTCCGGGTGTGAGGTCCGCCCGACCGGCCGTCCCGCGGGGCCTCAGATCCGGTAGGCGATGCGGGGGTAGTCGATCACCAGGCCGGTCCGGTCCACGGTGATGTCCTGCTCGAACTCGCCGTGCGTGAACGAGACGACCGAGCGGTCCTCGCCGACCGACACCGTGCGGTAGCGCTGGCGGACCAGCTGGACCGACAGGTCCGGCAGGGTCACGTAGACGACCGGGATCTCGTGGTCGCCCTCCTCCAGCTGGAGGTTGAGCCGACGGATCGGGATGGCGTTGAACAGGACCGCGAACTGCACGTCCACGTCCACCGCGCCGTCGAAGTCGGCCCGCTCCGCGCCCTGGCCGTGGTCGACCAGCCAGATGCCCTCCGGCGACCGGCTGACCGAGATCTGCCGCTCCTCCGACACCGTGGCGGTCCGCAGCAGCAGCCGCTTCACCGCGCCGGTCTCGCCGACCGACACCTCGAACGACCCGCTGAACTGCTCGGCCGGACCGGCGGTCACCAGGCGGCCCGAGGCGCGCAGCTTGCGCTCCGACAGCAGGAAGCGCACCTGCTCCAGCCTGGGCACGTCGTAGCCCTGCCAGGTCACCATCTGCGCGGTGGCGGCACGCGTCTCACCGCTCGGGGTGACCCGCTCAGCCGTGTTGAACGAGTTCACTCTCCACCCGGAAGGATGTTCTTGGCCTGCTCGGCCACCGCCTGGACCTGCTCCTCGTGCCCGATCCTGCCCGCGACGAACCCGGCGGCCCGGTCGATGCCCGCATCGACCGCCTCGTGGTGCTGCTCCAGCAGCTCGGACGCCTTGTTCTTGATCTCGTCGAAGTTCATCGCGCTCCTCACACACGGTCCTGGGGCAGGCTACCCGAATCGATCCCCCGACCCCAGACCCCCGAACGCGGGAACGGCCCCCGGGAGTTCCCGGGGGCCGTTCCGGTCGTTCAGGCTCAGGCAGCGCGCTTGCGGCGCACGAACAGCAGCGCACCCGCGCCGGCGCCCAGCAGGCCGATGCCGATCAGCAGCGGCACGAAGATCGACGCACCGGTGTTGGCCAGGTCGTCGTCGTTGCCGCCACCGGACGCGACCGCGGTGGTGGTCGTCGTCGGGGCCGTGGTCGTGGTGGTCGGCGAGGTGGTGGTGGTCGCCTCGGTCGTGGTGGTCACGACGGCGCCCTGGACCCACTCGGCCTTGGCCGGGACCTCGACGTTCACCGGCTCGGAGGTGGCGATGACCAGCGACTGGGTCTCCTGCTTCGGGTTCTCGGAGACGAACAGGCGGCCGGAGCGCAGGCTCGCGCCCGCCTTGACGACCAGCTCCAGCTCACCGGGCTCCACGCCCTCGTCGACCTTGACCCAGACCTCGGCCGCCTTGACCGTGGCGGCGGCCGACATCTGGCCCGCCTTCACGGTCTGGAACGGGTTGCCGTCCTTGTCCACCAGCGTCACGCCCTCGGGCAGGGCGGTGACCAGCTGGACCTCCTCGGCCGTGGTCGTGATCTTGAACGGGCCGAACGTGCTGCCGATCTCGCCCTTGAGCAGGTTCGGCTCGATGGCGAGGTCCGGCTTGACGTCCTTGATGTCCTGGGCCTTGGTCGTCAGGTACTCGTAGACCTTGTAGACCAGCTCGTCGACCGTGCCGCCGTTGACGTCCTCGGTCTCGGCGGTGGAGTTCTCCTTGCGGAGGTCGACGCCGTCGCTGAAGTGCCACACGGCCGCCTGCGCGCCGGCGATGAGGATGCTCTTCTTGTTGTCCGGGTCCAGGCCGTACAGCTTGTACGCGTCGGCCGCGTCGAGCGCCGGGTAGCTGTTCTGCAGCACCCAGTTGACCTTGCCCGCGTTCTCCTTGAACTTGGTGTGCGGGTTCGGGTGCTGGTCCCACGGCACCTCTTCGAGCTTGCGGCCGTCGTAGAGCGGCGTGGGCAGCTCGACGCAGTAGGCGCGGGCGATCTGGCCCTCGCCGCCTTCCACGATCTTGAGGCCGATGAGTTCCGCGTTGACCGGCTCGCCGGTCTTGTGGTTCGGCAGCTCGACCGGCTTGCCGTCGCGCTCGAGGTAGATGCCCATGCCGCGCTCGTCGGCATCCTTGTGCGGCTCCACCTTCACGTCGCCCGCGGCGGCCGCGGGAAGCGCCGACATCAGAACGAGGCCGGCGCCGAGGATCACAGCGCCGAGGCGCTTCACAGTCGACCGGGATGCCATTTGTCTCCTTGAGGCTCGCGAGGGTAGCCCGTTGGTGTGGTTCAAGGCGGCGGTCCGTGTCGATCGGGGAGCTACTCGGCAGCAGTGCTCCGGCACCGAATCGACAGGAATCAGCCGAACACTAGCGGATCGACCCTCACCCGATCGAGAAAGGTGCCCACTGGCGCAGAACGAGGTCCGACGTGCGGAAACATCATCCCGCAATCCACTGTGGATGATCGAAGGCCCTCGACGCGGCGTCGGGAACGCGGTGCGCGCGCCCGGTTCGACGGGGGTCGAACCGGGCGCGGATCGCCTTCACGTCGGCGTTTCCGCAGCTCACTTCCTCCACAGTGGAATGCACGTAATAGCCGGCGACCCGGTTTCGAGGCCACACCGTTGCCAAACGGTGATCTAGGCGACCAAAGCGGACGGTGTGACCGGGCGGATGTCCCCGACCCGCAACGACGTGCCGGGCAGGCACAGGTCGCGCGCCGTCGGCGGTTGGCCGGTCAACATCCACTTCACCAGGGCCGCGAGCTGGAACGAGATCAGCGGCGGCACGGCGTCGCCCAGGTGCCGGTAGGCGTTGCCGATCACCGACACGTCGAACCGGAACCGGCGCGGGAAGCCCTGCAGCAGCGCCATCTCCCGCACCGTGCACAGCCGGTGCTGCTCGGGGTGCGCGTAACGGCCGTTGCCGACGTGGCCGCACTCCCGCTTGATGGTGCGCGCCGGCTCGTCCCACCACATCCGGCCGTACACGTCCGGGTGCGAGCCCCACTTGCCCTCTTGGATGATCTTGCGCTGCGCCGGGTTGAGCAGCAGCTCGGCCGGCGAGCCGACCAGGTCGCCCCACGACCCGCCGTCCGCCGGGATGGCGCGCATCCGGTCCAGCGACCGGTCCCGCCGGAACGACGGCGACACGTGCATCGCGTCCTCGGGGTGCGCCTCGCCCGCCTCCACCGGCGGCAGCTTGCCGATCGCCCGCCGCACGGTCACCGCGCCCGGCCGGACCTCCCAGCCGTGCCACAGGTCCTCCAGCGTCCGCAGCGGCACGCCCGCGTCCACCGCGACGACCATCGCCCGCTCCCGCAGCTGCGGCAAGCCGAAGCGGGACAGCATGTGCGTGCTCGCGTCCACTTCGTACCCCAGCTCGAGCAGCTGCTCGGCCAGGCCGTCCAGGTGGTGCCGCTGCTTGCCCTTGACCAGCTCGCGCGCGTTCTCCAGCAGCAGCACCCGCGGCCGGAACTCGGCCACGTACGCGGCGACGCGGCCCACCAGCGAGTTGCGCGGGTCGTCGCGCAGGTGGTTGGCGGGCGCGATCCGGGTGAAGCCCGAGCACGGCGGGCACGCCACCAGCACGTCCAGCTCGCCGCGCCGCAGGTTCCACAGCTGCCGCAGCACGGCCGGGTCGAGCCGGCCCAGGTCCACCTGCAACGGGTCGACGCCGATGTTGTCCCGGTAGATCCCGTTGCAGCGCAACGAACCCAGCCGCGACGACGGCTTGCCGATCTGCGCGTCGGCCGCGCCGACGATGGTGAAGTCGCGGTGCGCCTGGAAGCCGAGGCTCATGCCGCCGGCGCCGGAGAACAGGTCGACGACCTTGAAGGTGGGTCCGCGCACCGGGTGATCGTACGGTGGCCGCGCCACCCACAGGCGAGTGATCCCACCGGTACCGGTCCGGGAGATCGCGTACGTTGCGCGCCATGGAGCTCCCACCTGCGTGGCGACGGCCGGATCCGTTGCGTGGACTGGAGGACGCACCCTGGTCGGTGCTCGCCCACGGGGCGGGCGTGGACGAGCTGATGCGCGGTGTCGTGCACGGTGACCGCACCGAGCGCGAGACCGCCTGCCGAGCTCTGGCCGACCGCCTGCTGGACGACGGCACGGTGTCCGAGGCGAGCGTGTGGGCGGTGCCCTTCCTGGTCGAGATGGGCGCGAGCTACCGGGTGCCCCCGGACACCCGCGATCGGGTGATCTTCCTGCTCGCCGGGATGGCGTTGGCCCAGGCGGGCTTCACCGACGACGGCAAGCGGACCCGCCGGCGGTGGAACGCGCTCGGGCGCGAGCTGCCCCGCCGCTCGCCGGACTGGATCACGCAGGCGCGCCACGAGGTGGCCAAGGGCGCGCCCAAGGTCTTCGACGCGCTCGGCGGCGCGGAGGTGGCGTGCTCCATGGCGCTGGCCATCGCGGTGCCCGAGGTGGCGCCGCGGCACGTGGTGCGGGTGGCGGAGGACCTCTCCACCGCGGACCGCGCGCCGCGGCTGCTCGCCCTGGCCGCCCGGGTGGCGCTGCACCTGGTCGGCGGCACGCCGGTCACCCCGGCGCTGCTGCGCGCCACCGCCCAGTGCCACCCGGAGCTGCTGCGCGCCTACCGGGGGCGGGCGTACCCGCCGAACCAGGCCCCGGACGTGACGCTGCAGCTCATGGGCTACCGCTACGCCCACCTCGCCGCCTACGGGGACGACCAGGCAGGCGTGACGATCACGCCGTGACGGCGGTCGGCTCCGCCACGACGACCGCGGCGGCGGCCTCGCCGTCGGCGACCGGCACGGCCGGCTCCAGCGGGCCCAGGGCGGTGCCCCACTCCTGGTCGGCCAGGGCGAACGCGGCCACGGTCAGCGCCACCACCGGGCGGCCGAGCGGCAGCTGGTCGGCGTAGAAGTCCAGCTCCAGCCGGGCGCCGAGCGGCGACGGGCGCAGCCGCAGCACGCCGTGCGGCGCCTCCTCCGGGTGGGCGAACCGGCACGACCACTCGGTGAACACGATCGGGCGTTCCACGACCTCGGTGGGGTGCACCGCGCGCACGTTCGCGCCGACCGAGCCGTGGCGGTAGTCGTCCGCGGCGGAGACCAGCAGCTCCTCGAACTCGATGGACGACACCCCGAGGTCGTGCCCGGCGACCAGCGCGACCTGCGCCAGCGCCAGCGGGAGCTGCGGCAGGGCGTCCTCGAAGCACACCATCGCGCCGCCGTAGCGGGTGTTGATCTCGGTGGGCAGGAAGCCGTCGGCGGTGGCGATGCCGTCGAGGGTGAACGTGCCGCGGTAGTCGACCGACTCGCGCAGCCGCTCGCCGACCCGGCGGGCCAGGTTGCGCATCTCCTCGCGGATCCAGGCGGGCGGGTCGTAGTACGACGCGCAGCCCGCGTAGAGGAACCGGGCCTGGCCCGCGCGGCGCGGCACGACCATCTCGATGGGCCGCAGCACGGCGGTGCCGTCCGGGAACACGATCCCGTGCACGCTCACCGGGATGCCCTCCAGGAACGGCATCACCCGGACGAAGTCGCACTTGGCCGCGAGCACGTCGAAGGCGTCCTGCGCCTCCTGCCGGTCGCGGACGCGGCGGACGAAGTTCGCGCCGCCGTTGATCGCCGGGCCGTCGCCGGACCAGACGACGCCCGCGCCGCGGTCGAGCCGCCGGGTGGCCGCCCACAGGCCCTCGAAGTCCAGGCCGAGCACGACGGCGGGGGCGCGGGGCGCGGACAGCTCGTCCCACAGGCCGTCGATCGTGGTCTTGTTCTCCAGCTCCACCCACTCCGGGCGGCGGGCGTTGAGCACCGGCCGGCCCGCGAACTCGGCGGTGTGCACGTACGGCGTGCTGATCACCAGGGCCTCGCCGCGCGGGTCGAACTCCTCCAGCACCTCGCGGACCTTGCGGCTGGGCGAGGTGAGCAGCTTGGTGAGCCGGTTCTGCTCGACCGCGACGAACCCGCCCGCGATGCCGAGCGGCACCCAGCGGGCGACTTCCGAGTCGTGCAGCGGCGCGTGGTCGTCCGTCGACAGCACGAGCGTATGGCGGGCGCCGAGCTGGTGCAGCTCGCCGGCGCGGCTACTCAGCCGGCTGCCGCCCGCGAGCACGACCAGCCGGTCGCCGAACAGGGTGCCGAGGCGCGCTTGGAGCGCGGAAAGGACGTGATCCATCGCCGAGAACTCGCTTTATGAGAAGCAGACGAGACAGCCGGCGAGCGCCGGGTGCCACGCACTGTAGAGGCAGGCGACGGGATCGGCCTAGCACGGTCCGGCAACGACCGCATGAAACTTGCCGATGGGCTCGGGGACGTCCCCGCGAGATCATCGAGCGGCGTCGCGAAGCACCTGGTCAACCCGGTTCAGGAAAGCACGCGGCCCGTGCGCCTTGGGGAACGGCAGCAGCAGGCCCAGCAGCGTCTCGTCCACCGATGGTGGGGCGGCGGCCACGATCGCCGCGGCGGTCTCCAGGAAGGTCTGCCGCTTGGCCTCGTGGGCGGCGTACTCGGCGAGCACGCCCTCGATGCTCGGGTGCATGGCTGGGTGGGGGTAACTCACTCGTGTTGTATCGGTCCCGCCGGTCCACACCTTTAGGGTGAATTTGCACCGAGTTCGAGAACGTGAACGACGCGGCGGACGTGCTGGGATGTCGGCATGCGGGTTCTGGTGACCGGATCAACCGGCTACGTCGGACGGGTGGTCTTGGCCGAGTTGGCCGCGGCGGGCCACACGCCCCTCCCCTTTTCGGGTGATGTCCGGTCGTCCGACGCGGTGGCGGGCCCCGGGGAGGCGGACGCGGTCGTGCACCTGGCGGGGCTCGCGCGCGTGCGCGACTCGTTCGACGACCCCGTGCGGTACTACGACGTGAACGTGGGCGGCACGGTCAACCTGCTCCGGTCGCCGCCGCGGCGGTTCGTGCTGGCGTCGACGGCGGGCGTGTACGGGGCGGCCGGGGTCGCGACGATCGCCGAGGACTGCCCGCGCGCGCCGGCCAACCCCTACGCGGCCTCCAAGGCCGCCGCCGAGGACGTGCTGGCGTGGGCGGCGGCGGCCGGGCGGGTGAGCGGGGTGGCGCTGCGGTTGTTCAACGTCGCCGGCGGCGGGGACGTGGACGACACGCGCGTGATCACGCGGGCGTGCGGTGCGGCGTCCGGGCGGCTGCCCGCGATGGACGTGTTCGGCGACGGGTCGGCGGTGCGGGACTTCGTGCACGTGCGGGACGTGGCGCGGGCGTTCGTGGCGGCGGTGGAGCGCGAGGAGGACGGGTACGCGGCGGTCAACGTGGGCGCGACACCCGCGAGCGTGGCCGACGTGCTGGGAGCGGTGGCGCGGGTGGCCGGTCGGGAGGCGCCGGTCGTGCGGCGGCCGGCGCACCCCGGCGAGGTGCGCGAGCTGCGCGCCGACACGGCCCGGCTGCGGGCGTGGGGCTGGCGGGCGACCGACTCGGACCTCGACGCGCTGGTGCGCGACCAGTGGGCGGCCGAGACCCGGCGTCACCCCTGAGCGGCACGCCGTTGGGGCAGGGGCACCCGGTCCAGGTCGGCGGCCACGACGATCTCGCCGGGGAACACCTCGGCGGCTTCGTCGTGGAACCGCCGCGGGTCGGGGTAGCGCTGCGAGAAGTGGGTCAGGACGAGCGTGCGGACGCCGCACTCGGCGGCGACTTGGGCCGCCTGGCGGGCCGTCAGGTGGCCGTGCTCGACCGCCGGCGCTTCGTCCTCGTGCAGGTAGGTCGACTCGATCACCAGCAGGTCCGCGCCGTCCGCCAGCTCGAACACCCCGTCGCACAGCCGCGTGTCCATGACGAAGGCGAACCGCTGCCCCCGCCGCGGCACGCTCACCTCGTCCAGCACGGGCGGTCGGAGTTCGCGGATCTCGCGGCCCCGGATGCCGCGCGCGGCCAGCCGCTCGGGGAGCATCGTGCGGCCGTCCGGCTCGACCAGGCGGTAGCCGAAGGCGGGCAGCGAGTGGTCGAGCCGGCGCGCCTCCACCCGGCCGAACGGGCCCTCCGCGATCACGCCAGGTCCGGTGACGGGGTGCGCGCGGACGTCCGCGACGTCGTGGAACGAGCTGGCGTGCCGCAGCCGCTCGAAGTAGTCCGCGCCCTCGGCCGGGAAGTGCGCGTGCACGGTGTGCGGCACGCGGTCCAGCGACAGGCGTTGCACGACCCCGGGCACGCCGAGGCAGTGGTCGCCGTGGAAGTGGGTGATGAACAGCCTGGTGACGTCGGTGGCCGCCACGCCCGCGCGGACCATCTGCCGCTGCGTGCCGTCGCCGGGGTCGAACAGGAAGCCCTCGGCGTCCCAGCGCAGCAGGTAGCCGTTGTGGTTGCGGGTGCGGGTGGGCACCTGGCTCGCGGTGCCGAGCACGACCAGCTCTCGTGGGGACACGTGGCAGAGTCTGCGGCATGGAGAGCTTGCAGGCGGTGTCGTCCTGGCCGGTCGGGACGGCGGCGGTGGCCGTGGTCGACGCGCGGGGCGAGGTGCTGGGCGCGCACGGACCGGTCGACCGGGTGTTCCCGCTCGCGTCGGTGACCAAGCTGCTGACGGCGTACGCGGTGCTGGTGGCGGTCGAGGAGGGCGCGGTCGAGTGGGACCAGCCGGCCGGGCCGGAGGGGTCCACGGTGCGGCACCTGATCGCGCACGCGTCGGGGCTGGCGTTCGACTCCGACGACGTCCAGGCCGCGCCGGGGACGAAGCGGATCTACTCCAACACCGGGTTCCAGGTCCTCGCGGACTTCGTGGCGGCGGCGACGGAGATCCCGTTCGCCCGGTACCTGGCGGAGGCGGTGTTCGAGCCGCTGGGCATGGCGTCGTCGGCGTTGGACGGCTCGGCCGGGGCGGGCGGGGTCTCGACGGTGTCCGACCTGCTGCGGTTCGCGGCGGAGGTGCAGGCGCCGAAGCTGGTGTCCGCCGAGCTGGTGGCGGAGGCGACCGCGGTGGCGTTCCCGGGCCTGCGCGGCGTGCTGCCGGGTTACGGGCTGCAGAAGGAGAACGACTGGGGGCTCGGGTTCGAGCTGCGGGCGCGCAAGTCGCCGCACTGGACGGGCGACACCAGCTCGCCGCGGACGTTCGGGCACTTCGGGCAGAGCGGCACGTTCCTGTGGGTGGACCCGGACCTGGGCGCGGCGTGCGTGGCGCTGACGGACCGGAAGTTCGGCGACTGGGCCGTGGCGGCGTGGCCGCCGTTCACCGACGGCGTGGTTGCCGAGGTGCGTCGCGCGCGGTAAGCCACCGCAAGCCATCGACAGTTTCACGTAATTTCTCGACAAACCCTTGTGATGCGGCCCACACCGCGCCTAGGGTCACGTCGCCCTGCCGACGCGAGAGAAACGAGTGGCCGATGGTGCGCAGCGCAGCCGGAACCCGGCGGTGGTCGGTGGTCGTCGCGGTGGTGGCCGCGGGCCTGGGCGTCCCGGCCCCGGCCGACGCCGCGCCACCCGCGGCGCCCGCACCGGTCGTCACGCGGGCCGCGCTCGACCCGGCGCTCGTCGCGGGCCGGGGCGCGGACGTCGCGTTCGTCGAGCAGGAGGCGGAGAACGCCACCACCACGGGCACGGTCATCGGGCCGGACCGCACGGCCTACACGCTGCCGTCCGAGGCGTCCGGCCGCACGGCGGTCCGGCTCGCGCCCGGCCAGCACGTCGAGTTCACCCTGCCCAAGGCCGCGAACGCGATCACCGTCCGCTACAGCATCCCGGACGCGCCGACGGGCGGCGGCATCACCGCGCCGCTCGACGTGACGGTGAACGGCGGGCGCCGCACGACCATGACGCTCACCTCGCAATACGCGTGGCTCTACAACCAGTACCCGTTCACCAACGACCCGAATGCCGACCTGCTGCACCCGGACTGGTGGATCACCGAGTGCGCGTGCGTGCCGTCGCAGACCACGCCCGCCCCGGTGATCGCGAAGCCGTTCCGCCCCAGCCACTTCTACGACGAGCAGCGCCTCAAGCTCGACCGGACGCACCGCGCCGGCGACCGCGTCCGCCTCACCGCGCCCGTCAACACGAACGCCGCGTGGACCGTGATCGACCTGATGGACTCGGAACTGGTCCCCCCGCCGCACGTCAACCCGTTCGCGGTCAACGTGCTGCTGTTCGGCGCGGACCCGACCGGCCGGCGGGACGCGGCCGACGCCTTCGACCGCGCCATCGCGTTCGCCCGCCGGCACCGCCTGCCGGTGTACGTGCCGCCGGGCACGTTCCAGGTCAACCGGCACATCGTCGTGGACGACGTCACCATCGAGGGCGCGGGCAACTGGCACACCAGGATCAAGGGCCGCGAGGTCGCGCTGCCCGCCCCCGCGCCGGACGGCTCCGTCCACACCGGCGTCGGGTTCTACGGCAGGCCGGCCGCCGAGGGCGGCAGCCGCAACGTCCACCTGCGCGGGTTCGCCATCGAGGGCGACGTGCGCGAGCGGGTCGACACCGACCAGGTCAACGGCATCGGCGGCGCGTTGAGCGACTCGTCCGTGCGCGGCCTGCACATCCGGCACACGAAGGTCGGGCTGTGGCTGGACGGTCCGATGTCGAACCTGTCCGTGATTGACAACATCGTGGTCGACCAGATCGCCGACGCGCTGAACTTCCACACCGGGGTCACGGACTCCCTGGTGCGCAACAACTTCGTCCGCAACACCGGTGACGACGGCCTGGCCCTGTGGTCGGAGCACCGGCAGAACGCGCGCAACCGGGTCGAGCGCAACACCGTGCAGTCGCCCGTGCTGGCCAACGGGATCGCGCTGTACGGCGGCACGGACAACGCCGTGGTGGGCAACCTGGTGGCGGACCCGGTGCGCGAGGGCAGCGGCATCCAGCTCGGGTCGCGGTTCGGCGCGCAGCCGTTCACCGGGCAGGCGCTGATCACCGACAACACCACCGCGCGGGCCGGGACGTACGAGCTGAACTGGAACATCGGGCTCGGCGCGATCTGGTTCTACGCGCTGGAGCGCGACATCGACGCCGACGTGCGGGTGGTGGGCAACCACTTCCTGGACAACACCTACAACGCGATCATGCTGGTCAGCGAGTGGTCCGTGAAGGACGTCCACTCGATCCGCAACGTGTCCTTCAAGGACGTCCGGGTGGACGGGACGGGCACGTCCGTGCTGAGCGCGCGGGCGGCGGGGTCGGCGACGTTCGAGAACGTGGACGCCCGCAACGTCGGCGCGGTGCCGGTGAACAACTGCGGCTCGTTCCACTTCCCGGCCACCGGCTCGGAGTTCTCGCTGACCGACCGCGGCGGCAACGACGGCTGGCTCGCGCCGTGGCTGCTGCCGAACACGATCACGTGCGACGACCGCCCGCCGGTGGTGCCGCCGCCCGCGCCGTCGCGCTGGTGACCACCCCGCCGCCGGGGAACCCCAGCACCGTCGCCGTCCGTTCCCCCGGCGCCGGCCGGCGGATCCCGGCCCGCTTCACCTCGGCCAGCATCGCCTCGACGTCGAGGGCCCGGCCGGTCGACGCGGTCAGGCTCGCGCAGGCCGCGGCCAGCCGGTCCTCGAACCCGGCTTCGTTCCCGTCGTCCATCGCGGGGGTGTCCTCTCATCGCTTGTCGAACAGGGTCTTGAGCGCGGTGCGGGCGTGGCGCAGGTTGGAGCGCACCGTCGTGGGCGAGGCGTCCAGCTGGTCGGCGATCTCGGCCTGGTCGAAGCCGTCGAGGAACCAGGCCATGACCAGCCGTTGGCGCTCGGGCAGGGAGCCGAGCGCCCGCAGCAGCCGCTCGTGCTCCTCGCCGAGTGCGGCGACGTCGGGGTCGTCGTGCGTGGACACCGTCCAGCCGCCGGAGACGGCGCGCAGCAGCCCGTCCCTGGTGCGCGCCGCCTCCACCACCGCCGTTCGGTAGGCCACCGTCCGGACCCACGCCCGGGGCCACCGCAGGCGGGACCACTCCTCGTAAGCCCTGGTCATCGCCTCCTGTGCCGCGTCCTTGGCCTGCTCCAGCCCGAAACCCGCGCGCCTCACGAACGCCACGAGCGGGGTCAGTTCCCGACGGAAGAACTCGTCGAAGCCTTCGCTGCTGACCACAACCCCTACCTCTCTCCCGACGGAGTGGAAGAGCAGCGAAGGCGTCCCGACGTGCAACGGCCACCCGATCGAGTGACCCGCTACGACTTCTTGCGCTCGGCGACCAGCACCGCGATCGCGAGCAGCGCGACCAGCGCCGCCCCGATCACGGTGACCGCGGTCGACCCGGTGCCGAGGTAGAGGCCGCCCACGCCGACGCTCACCACGTTCACCAGGACCGAGATCGACGCGGCGGCGCCGGACGGCCGCCCGACCGTCCGGTCACCGCCGAGGACCCGAGGTGGAACCCGTTCATCCATGACCCGTAGAGCGACGGGCCGCCGTCCGCGTGCAAACGCGCGGTCCGAGAGGATCGGGCAAGGGCGCGAGCGGATCGGTCTACCCCGGCCGGCGCCCCGCCGATGGGATGGGGGAAGTCCGATCCGACCTCATCGAGGAGCACCGAAGATGCCGCTCGACCACTACGTCACCCTCGGCCGCTCGGGTCTGCGGGTGAGCCCGTTCGCGCTCGGCGCGATGACCTTCGGCGACGACCCGGGAGCCGCCGGGACCGGTGTGGAGGAGTCCGAGCGGATCCTCGACGCCTACCTGGACCGGGGCGGCAACTTCGTCGACACGGCGAACTTCTACACCAACGGGCACTCGGAGAAGATCCTCGGCGACTGGTTCGCCGCCCGGCCCGGACGGCGCGACCGGGTGGTGCTGGCCTCGAAGTTCTTCGTCAACCTCTTCCCCGGCGACCCCAACGGCGGCGGCGCGGGCCGCGGGTCGGTCGTGCGCCAACTGCACGACACCCTGCGCCGCCTGCGGACCGACCACGTGGACGTGTACTGGCTGCACAACTGGGACCGCAACACGCCGATCGAAGAGACCATGCGCGTCCTGGACGACCTGGTGCGCGCCGGCAAGGTCCGCTACATCGGGTTCTCCAACACGCCCGCGTGGGTCACCGCCCAGGCCCACACGCTGGCTGTGCTGCGCGGCTGGACGCCGCTGATCGCCCTGCAGGTCGAGTACTCGCTGCTGGCCCGCGCGGTGGAGGCCGAACTGGCGCCGCTCGCGCTCGACCAGGGGCTCGCGCTCGTGCCGTGGAGCCCGCTGAAGAACGGCTTCCTGTCCGGCAAGTACCGGCGGGGCGAGGCGGTCGACTCCGCGCGGGCGGCGTTCGTCGGCGGTCCGACCGAGGAGCAGCACGCGGTCATCGACGTGGTGCGGGCCGTGGCGGAGGAGATCGGCGCCTCGCCCGCCGCGGTCGCGCTGGCGTGGCTGCGGACCCGGCCGGGCACCGTCGTGCCGATCATCGGGGCGCGGCGGCCGGCGCACCTGGAGGACAACCTCGCGGGCCTGGACATCGCGCTCGACGCGGAGCACGTGCGCGCGCTGGACGAGGTCTCCCGGCCCGAGCCGCCCTACCCGGCGTCGATGCACGGGGAGCTGCGCGCGATGCTCCAGTTCGCCGGCTCCACCGTGGACGGTGAGCCGTCCACCGTCTACCCGCCGCTGCTGCTGAGCGACGTCCGCTACTGAGCGAAGTCGTACCCGAGGAAGTCGGTCACCGGCACGTACCCGAGCCGCTCGTAGAGGGCGGTGCTGGTGGGGTTGACGGGGTCGGCGAACAGCACCACGTCCGTCGCGCCGCCGTCCAGCGCGGCCCGCGCCACCGCGGCCGTGACCGCACCGGCGTACCCGCGTCCTCGCAGGTGGGCCGGGGTGTAGACCGGGTCCACGCGGACCATGCCGGCGACCATCGACGTCCAGCCGGCCAGGGAGGCGGGCGTGCCGCCCGGCGTCTCCCAGAACGTGAAGTGCTTGTCGGCGAACCGCGAGGCGGCCCAGGACCCGGCGGGCGCCTCCCCCACCGCGGCCATGAACTCACCGCACCAGCGGACGACGTCCTCGTGGTCCCGCGCGGCCGGTCCGCCGGACGGCATCGGATCGGGCGGGGTGAGCGTCCCGAGCCGGTAGAGGCGGACCCTGACGCCGGGCGTGGCCGTGCCGCCGGTGCGTTCCCGCCACGCCTCGGCGAACGCAGCGGACGTCCCCTGGTCGGCCGTGACGCCGGCGATGTCGTCCCCGGCCAGCCGGGCGGCGAGCCCGTCGGCGCCCTCGGCGTCCTCGGCGTCGAGGAGGCTGAGGGTCAGGCGACGGTTCGACCGGAGATAGCAGAGCCCGCGCACCTCGTCGTCACGTTCGAGCCACCCGAAGACCGTGCCGTCCGTGCCCCGGTCGCGCAGCCTTCCGACCGTGGTCAACGGCATGGTGTGGAGGGCGGGGCGGGAGCGGAGGAAGTCCCCGGCGCGGGCGAGGAAGCCGTCGACGTCGTCGGTGAGGTGCCAATCGTTCGAACGCATGCTTCTCCGTGGACCGAGTCGGCAGAGGCCCTGTGGAACCTAGTCCACAGGCCCTCGCGTCCCCTGAGCAGTTCACGAGACAGCCGCGCGACGAGTGCAACCGTTGAGGGCGGGGCGTCATCGGCCGAGCAGCGTGTCGTGGATGTGGTCGTCCAGCTCGGCGACGAAGGACTCCGCGCGCCACGGGCCGAGGTGCCTACGTGCGCGGCCGATGCGTTGGGCCGGTACCCGGCCGCCTGTGTTGGCCGTGATGTCCACGGGCCCTGACCCTTGATGTTGGACACCAGACACACTTGGATCCTGACGATCCGGGTGGACAGGAGTCCCGTTCAGATGGTGATGAAGCACTACCC